>JBCCVY010000157.1:0-8232 GCA_039194725.1 Pseudomonadota bacterium | reverse complement strand
GCAGCCTGATCTGGTGGCTGACCGCACCCTTGGTCAGGTGCAGCTCTTCGGCGGCAGAGGCGAAACTGCCATGCCTGGCCACGATGGCGAACACCCGCAAGTTGTCAAAATACCGGAACCGCATTTCCATCGTATAATTCCGTTGGTCGCTTGGTGCAAAACTATTCGATTTTCAGATGGGTTTTTTACGCAGAGAGTGCCAATCTGCGCTGTTTGCCCGGATCACACCGGGTTTTGAGGATAGTATAGTTATACCCCAAAGGCCGGACCAGTCCCGGCGGACCAAACCCAATCGGAGGCAACCATGACTGAAGAACTCAGCCGCACCTCGGCTCTCGCGTCACGCCATTCTGCACTCGGATCAGGCCTTGAAGACTGGAACGGCATGGGCACTGCGTGGACCTACACAACCGACCCCAATGACGAGCATGACGCGGTGCGCGAACGCGCCGGCATGTTCGACATGTCGCCGCTGAAGAAGATCATGGTTTCAGGGCCGGACGCGCAGAAGGTGCTCAATCACCTCACCACCCGCGACATCAGCCGCATTGAAGAGGGCGCGGCGGCGTATCTTTCGGTGCTCACCGAGGCGGGCACCATGGCCGATGATGCCATTGTCTACAACAATGGCGGTGATGAATGGATGGTCGTGCACGGTTCCGGTGACACAATGGCGCTGCTGGAAGCCTCTGCGGCCGGCAAAACGGTTGCGGTGCAGTTCACCGACGACCTGCATGACCTGTCTGTGCAGGGGCCGGACTCCCTGGCCATCCTGAACACTCATTGCAGCTCTGAGCTGGCGGACCTGGCTTACTTCCAGCACCAGGCCACGGAGCTGTTTGGTCATCCGTGCCGCATTTCACGAACCGGCTATTCCGGTGAGCGGGGCTATGAGATCTTTGCCGATGCGGCTGTCATTGGCGACATCTGGGACCTGCTGGCGGATGCGGGCGTGATGCCGTGTTCGTTCACGGCTCTCGACAAACTGCGCATCGAGGCCGGGCTGCTGTTTTATGGCTATGACATGACCACAGATCATACGCCCTATGAAGTCGGCCTCGGCTTCACCGTCAGCAAGTCAAAGTCAGGCTACCGCGGATGCGAGGCACTGGCGGCGGCCAGGGGCGAAGAGAAGATCAACAATGTGTGCCTGGTGATTGATCACGACGACATGGTCAATGGAGGAGAAGAACTGTCCGCACAAGGCGCAGCCGTCGGCGTTGTCAACAGTCCGTGCTTTTCGCACCGTCTGGGCCAATCACTGGCACTGGCGCATGTTTCGCCCGGGGCGGCGCAACCGGGTACAAAACTTCATGTGAAGGGTGGTGATATCGACACGACCGCAAGCGTGGTGGCGATGCCTGTCCATGACCCGCAGAAACAGCGAACCCACCAAAGGTGATCGGTCTATTCCGCCTGTTTCGCCTCCGCGCGCAGCCTTTCGACCGTCTGCTTGGCGCGGTCTAGATGGTCTTCGGTCACGTGCGACCGGATCAGGCCGAAGGCTGTCAGCAGGACCGTCATGTCATCGGTAAACCCCAGGCCCAGAATAAAGTCGGGGACCACGTCGACCGGCATGATGAAATAGGCCAGCGCGGCGAGCAGCATGGCCTTGGTGCGGAACGGGGTTGCGGGGTCAAATGCGGCATAGTAGGCGGCCACGACCTGATCAGCCATCGGAACCCGGGCCAGATTGCGTTTCAGCTTGGACCAGAAGCCCTTGCGAACAGTCTCTTCATTGCGGTCAACAGTCCCCGGCATGATGATGTCATCGCTGTCGAGATCGGGATATTGCTGCTGGCTTGCCATGATTTACGCCCCCGGTGTTGAAACTGGATACTGACTCCAATATGGAAACTGTCAGGTTGAGTTACAAGTTGCGGGGTTTGCAGCACGTGCAGGCCCTGAATTTCGGGAAGGACGCGGGATGAAAATTGATGATGGCATGGCGGCTGTGGTGACCGGCGGCGCATCGGGACTTGGCGAGGCCACGGCCCGGGCGCTGGCCGCGGCAGGCGCAAAGGTCTCCGTGTTCGATATGAACAGTGAGCGCGGAGAGCAGGTTGCAGCCGAGATCTCAGGTGTTTTCGTGAATGCGGACGTGACCTCGGATGACAGTGTCAGCGCGGGGCTGGAAAAAGCCCGCGCCGCCCATGGCCAGGAACGGGTGCTGGTCAATTGCGCGGGCATTGCCATCGGTGAGAAGACCGCGGCCATCGACAAGACCACCGGCGAACCGAAATTTCACGCGCTGGCCAGTTTTCAGAAGACCATCGCGGTAAACCTTGTCGGCACATTCAACATGATTTCCAAGTGTGCCGCCGGCATGATCGCCAGCAATCCGCTGACCGACGACGGCGGGCGCGGCGTGATCATCAACACGGCGTCGATCGCCGGTACCGACGGACAGATCGGGCAGGTCGCCTACGCTGCGTCCAAGGGTGGTGTCATCGGCCTGACGCTGCCGGTGGCGCGTGATCTGATGCGCGACGGAGTGAGGTGCTGCACCATCATGCCAGGGCTCTTCCACACCCCGATGGTCGCCGGCCTGCCGGAAGAGGTGCGTGCCGCCCTTGCCGCCAATGTGCCGTTTCCGGCACGGCTGGGAGATCCGTCAGAGTATGCAAAGCTGGCACTTGCCATCGTTGACAATGACATGTTGAACGGCGAGTGCATCCGGCTTGACGGCGCGCTGCGCATGGCACCGCGGTAGCAAGGAACGCCTATCTGCCGGTGATGTAGATCACGCCCATAATGACGATTACGGCAACAAACTGCAGCAGCACCCGGGCGCGCATCAGCTTCTGCGAGGTATTGCTGTCACCGCCGCGCATCATGTTGAGCAGGCCGAGGCCCAGAACCACGGCAACGGCAAACACCGCGACAGGTACAAGATAATCGACAAACGCCATGAGGCCTCTCGGTGTTGTTCAGCAGCACATCACATGCTTACGCAACGGCATACTTAAGGGATCATCCCTTGTCGAAGGAATCCCCGATTCACGATGACCTGAGAGCCAGTTTTTCCTGCCAGCGGTCAGGTAGCATGCGGCGCGCCAGCGCCGCCATCCTGGTTGTATAGGTAACATGATAATGCGGCTTGGGATTGGCGCTTTCCGTCGCATGTATCAGACAGTCGAGCACCGCGTCGGGGCCGAGCCGATATTGCGGCCACAAGCTATTGCCGGTGGCTTTCCTGGAGCCTTCCGGCGTTTCCAGCGGCGCCGGTTCGCTGCCGGCCACGTCGGCCAGTTCCGCAACGCGTTTCCGGTACAATTCGTGGTGGCGCGAAGCGGCCATGTCGACATTGGCCTTCAGGGCCGCAAGAGCGTGCTGTGTGAACCGCGAGCGGATCGGGCCGGGCTGAATGCTGCTGACCCTGACGCCGGACCCGTGCAGTTCCAGCCGCAGCGTGTCAGTGAGCCCTTCCAGAGCGAACTTTGAGGCGTTGTAGGCACCCCGATAGGGTGCGGCGATAATGCCAAGCACCGAGGAGCACTGCACAATGCGTCCTGAGCCGCGGTCCCGCATGGCCGGGATAAGGCGGGTTGTCAGGTCGTGCCAGCCGAAAAAATTGGCCTCGAACTGGTCGCGCAGGACCTTGACGCTCAGATCCTCAACCAAGCCGGGCTGGCCGTATGCGCCATTGTTGAACAAGGCATCGAGTTTTCCGTCACACAGGTTCAACGCCCGCTCGGCGCAAGCCGCGATTGACCTTGCATCGGCGTAGTCAAGCGTAAGTGCTTCTAAGCCTTTGGACTTGAGCATTGCAATGTCATCCGGCCTGCGCGCGGTGGCGATGACCCGCCAGCCGCGCTGCTGCATGCCGAGAGCGCAGGTGTAGCCGATGCCGGACGAACATCCGGTAATGAGAATTGTCCGCGCCGCCATGTCAGATCAGTTGCCCTGTTCCAGCAGGCGGCGGGCAATAACCTGGGCCTGGATTTCACCGGCACCTTCAAAAATGTTGAGAATCCTGGCATCGCAAAGCACACGGCTGATCTGGTACTCCAGCGCGAACCCGTTGCCGCCGTGTATCTGCAGCGCATTGTCGGCGCATGTCCATGCAACGCGCGCGCCCAACAGCTTGGCCATGCCGGCTTCCACGTCGCAGCGCCGGTCGGCATCCTTCTCCCGGGCCGAGAAATAGGACAGCTGACGGGCCGCCATGATTTCAGCCGCCATCAGGGCCAGCTTGTCGGCAATGCGGGGAAACGACACGATGGGCTTGGCAAACTGCACCCGGTCGGTGGCGTACTGCAGGCCCAGATCAAGGGCGTTCTGAGCAACGCCAATGGCGCGGGCGGCGGTCTGGATGCGGGCCGATTCAAATGTCTGCATGAGTTGCTTGAAGCCCTGGCCCTCTTCGCCGCCGAGCAGGTTTTCCGCCTTGACCTCAAAATCTTCAAACCGGATTTCGTACTCCTTCATGCCGCGGTATCCGAGCACTTCAATCTCGCCGCCGGACATGCCCTCGGCTGGGAACGGGTCAGCATCGGTGCCGCGGGGCTTCTCGGCCAGCAGCATCGACAGGCCCTTGTAGCCGGGTTCGTCCGGATTGGTGCGGACCAGCAGCGTCATCACGTCGGCGCGCACCGGATGGGTGATCCAGGTCTTGTTGCCAGTGACCTTGTAGACGTCGCCATCCCTGACGGCCCGGGTGCGCAGGGAAGCCAGGTCGGAGCCGGTGTTGGGCTCGGTGAAAACAGCGGTCGGCAAGACCTCGCCGGAGGCGATGGCCGGCAGCCACTTCTCCTTCTGGGCGTCGGTGCCGCCGGCAATGATCAGCTCAGCGGCGATTTCGGGCCTGGTGCCCAGCGAACCGATGGCGATCCAGCCGCGTGATAGCTCTTCCGACACCACGCACATGGACTCCTTGCCCAGTCCCATGCCGCCATACTGTTCCGGCAGTGTGAGGGCAAACACGCCGAGATCGGCAAGTTTGCCGATGATTTCAAGCGGCACATAGTCATTGTTGCAGTGCCAGTCATGGGCATGGGGGGCGACATTCTCCTCGATGAAGCGGTTCATCTGGGAGCGCATCTCATCAAGCATGCCGTCAAGACCGCAATCGCCAGTGGTGAGGTTGGCACGGCTGTCGATCATCAATTCGACCAGCCGGGCGCGGCTGGCAGGGTTTGACCCTGACTGCAGCAACTCGCCGCACGCCCCGTCATGCAGTTTCGCCGACGCGGATGACGCGATGCCCAGTTCGTGCAGACGGATGAATTCCTGTCCGTTCATCGGGATGCCGCCGGCGATGTGGTTGAGGTATTCGCCAAACACGAGCTGGGCAATCAGCTGCTCAAGTTCCGTCAGGCGGCCTGCGCTGGCCAGCGCATCATGCCAGTTGCTGATGTTGCGCAGCGTCTCGGCGTATGTCGCCAGCCATGCCAGACCGTGTACAGCGTGCTGTTCGAGCTCGACAGCGGCAGAAGAAACACGCCCGTCGGCCGTCACCCGTTCGGCCAGGTTGGCACGCGCACGGGCAAACAACGTATCCACTTCACCAACAGCTGCAGCCATCAAGTCGCTGAGGTCTGGCAGAACGGTGGCTGCGGGGCGAATGTCTTCAGCTAGGCTCATCGGGATTCCTCTAGAGTTGCCGGCTGCTGCGGCGACCCATTGTTGCGGTTTGTTTCCGGCGGCAGTATAGCCGCGAATTGCTGCGGTGCAATATGACCAGAGTCACGGCTTTCGGGTAGCCAGCATGACGGCACCTGCGCACACGACCATGCCGGCGATCTGGACCGGCAGCAGGCGTTCATCAAACATCAGCCACGCAATCACCGCCGTGACACCCGGCACCAGATAGAACAGGGTCGTCACGCGCGAGATCTCACCATGCCTGATCATGATGTACAGCATGGAAATCGCCCCAATGGACAGGACGAACACGAGCCACACCATGGCGAAGATCACCGAGCCGTTCCAGGTGATCTGATAGCTTTCAGCGGCCAAGGCGACAATCCCGGTGACCGCGGCAGCGCCGGCAAACTGCCACGCATTGCCGGTCCTGAGATCGACATCGGCCATGAAGCGCTTCTGATAGATGGATCCAAGCGTGATCGACAGCATGGCCAATACGTTTGCCCCCACGGTCAGCGGCGTGATGCCGGCAGCGTCGAGTGTGAACTTGGGCCACACCACCAGCCCGACACCGACCAACCCGATAAACAGGCCGCTCCAGTGGCGCGCGGAGATCCGTTCTGACAGCATCACGCCCGCCAGCACCGCCGTCATCAGCGGCTGCAGGCCGACGATCAGGGCCGAGACGCCTGCCGGCATGCCTTTCCAGATCGACCAGAAGACAAAACCCAGATAACCGCCATGGATCAACGCACCGGTAACCAGGCACTGCACGGTGGTGCGCCTGTCCGGCCAGGATGCCCGCATGATCACCGCGGCTCCCGCCAGCAGCACGGCAACGATGGCAAACCGGATCGACAGGAAGCTGAACGGTTCTGCATAGGGTGCCGACAGTCGCGATCCGATAAACCCGGTGGCCCAGAACAGGACGAAGATGGCCGGGATCAGTCCGAGCCATGAAGGCGCGCCACCACTGGTGGTCTGGCTGGTTTGCTGGCTGGGTGGTGTCATGGAGATCTGGCGGGGGTTGCCGGGTTTGAAGACTGCCAACACGCCCTAGCCTGTTTCCCGGGGCAAAAGCAAAGTTTTTTGGCGCGTGCACTTGTCTTGCGCATTTCACATTCCATCTACCAATAGAGCTCAAATATCTCGCGTTTGGTACGAAAGGCCCACACATATGTTCGATCCGCAAAAACTTCTTGATCAATTCATGGGGTCAAATGCCCAGAACCAGGGTGGTGATGCGCAGCCGCGTTCCGGCGGCGGCATACCTGACACGTTCAAGGGATTCGGCGGCGGACTGGCCGCTGGCGGGCTGGCCGGTTTGCTGCTGGGCACCAAAAAGGGCCGCAAGATGGCCGGCAAGGCGGCCAAGATCGGCGGCGTGGCGGTATTGGGCGGGCTTGCCTACAAGGCATACAGCGACTGGCAGGCCTCCAAGGCGGGTGGACCCGGCGCCGGCCGAGGAACGCAACGCGCTCGGCGTGAAAATCATTCAGGCGATGATTGCCGCGGCCAAGGCCGACGGGCATATCGATGCCGAAGAACAGAAGCGCATTTTCAGCAAGTTCGACGAAGCCGGACTGGGCACGGAGGAAAAAGCCTTCCTGATGGACGAGTTGCGCAAGCCGCTGGACATCGATGCCATCGTCTCGCTGGCCGACAACACTGAACAGGCGGTTGAACTCTACGCCGCATCGTGCCTGGCCATCGATCCGGACGATCCCGCCGAACAGGCCTATCTGGCAATGCTGTCGGCCCGCCTGAAGCTGGCGCCGGAGCTGAAGACGAATATCGAAGCAGAGGTTGAAAAGCTCACTGCCTGACGGCGGAGCAAGGACATGAGCGTCCGGACCAACATGGTCCGGACACCATCCACATCATGGTTGTGCTCTAGTTGCCGCAGGCTTCGAGGACATCCTCGAAGGTGCGCAGCCCGGTGGTCGGCGCATTGACCAGCACGGCCATGTTGCCGGGCAGGTGCTTGTTCTCGCGCATGCGCATGTGACCTTTGGGGATGTCGTTCCAGTCATAGACTTCAGACATGCACGGGTCGATGCGGCGGTTGATGACCAGTCGGTTGGCCTGGCTGGCCTGCATCAGGTGAGCAAAGTGGGATCCCTGGATGCGTTTTTGATGCATCCAGACATAACGTGCATCCATGGTGATGTTGTAGCCGGTGGTGCCGGCACAGAACACCACCATGCCGCCACGCTTGCAGACCAGCGTGGAGACCGGGAAGGTTGCCTCGCCGGGATGCTCGAACACCATGTCGACATTGTTGCCCTTGCCGGTGATGTCCCAGATCGCCTTGCCGAACTCCCGTGCCGCCTTGGCCCAGGTGTTGTACTCTGGCGTGCCGACGGTCGGCAATTGTCCCCAGCAGTCGAACTTCTTGCGGTTGATGACGCCCTTGGCGCCGAGACCCAGAACGAAATCCGTCTTGTCATCTTCCGAAATGACGCCGATGGCATTGGCGCCGGATGTGGCGATCAACTGGACGGCCATCGAGCCGAGGCCGCCTGATGCGCCCCAAACCAGAACGTTCTGGCCGGGTTTCAGGGTGTGGGGCCGGTGGCCGAACAGCATGCGATAGGCGGTGGCCAAAGTCAGGGTGTAGCAGGCGCCTTCTTCCCATGTCAG
>JBCCVY010000156.1:0-8233 GCA_039194725.1 Pseudomonadota bacterium | reverse complement strand
CCACACGGGTCACCGATGGTTGTTGTTGCCGGGCGCAGTGTGCCCATTCCCAAAAACAAGCCGCAGCGTCAGTGATGCATCCCCGCATGGTATAAGGAGCAAGCTGCCGGTAAACTGAAATGGGGGAGTGATTCTAGGTGGACCGGCATCCGGGTTTCGATGATAACCAGGCCGGTGCAAGGGGCGAGTTGAAATGACGATTTCCAGCATGACCGGCTTCGGCCGCGGCGAAGGACGTTCCGGCCCGTGGACATTCCATTGGGAAATGCGGTCGGTGAACGGCAAGTCGCTGGATGTCCGGCTGCGGCTCCCGGCCGGCACGGAAGCTGTCGAACAGGCGATTCGCGCCATTGCGGCCAAGCATCTCAAGCGTAGCAATGTGCAAGTCTCCCTGCAACTTGAAAAGGACGAAGCGGTTTCCAGCATCCGGGTGAATCCCGACGCCCTGGCCGCAGCCATTGACGCAGTACGCACGGTGGAAAAAGCGAATGGCGGCGTGCCCGCATCAACCGATGCCATTCTGGCGATGCGCGGTGTAATCGAACATGCCAGCGAGGATCCCGACGAGGAAGCATTGCAGGCGCGCGACGAGGCTATGGTCGATGCGGCTGATGAGGCGATCAGGGCCCTTGCCGCAGACCGTCTGGCCGAGGGTGAGCGTCTGGCAGCGATTGTTTCCGGTCAGCTCGACCGGATCGAGGAACTGACCGGGCAGGCAATTGCCAACCCGTCGCGCTCACCGGATGCCATTCAGGAGCGGCTGAGTGCAGCAGTTGAACGAATTGTAGGTACCGCGTCATCGCTGGAGCCTGAACGATTGCACCAGGAGGCCATGCTGGCGGCTGCCAAGGCCGACATCCAGGAAGAGTTGGATCGTCTGGTGGCGCACGTGGCGGCGGGGCGCGAACTGCTCGACGCCGATGGACCGGTCGGCCGCAAGTTCGACTTCCTGGCACAGGAGTTCAACCGGGAAGCCAACACCCTGTGTTCAAAGTCCACCGATACTTCCCTGACCCACATCGGGCTTGAACTGAAAACCGTGATTGATCAACTCCGCGAGCAGGTGCAGAACATTGAGTAGCCCCGGCATTTCATCGGACATAGCCCGCCGCGGCCTGCTGTTCGTGCTGTCGTCACCATCAGGTGCCGGCAAGACCACCCTGTCCAGGCAGTTGCTGGCGCGAGAGCCCGACATGGTCATGTCGGTATCCGTCACAACCCGCAAACCGCGCCCGGGTGAAACAGACGGCAAGGACTATCATTTCATTTCACGGGCCCAGTTTGATGAAATGGTGAAGAACGGCGAGCTGCTGGAATATGCCGAGGTGTTCGGCAACGGGTACGGCACGCCCATCAAGCCGGTCCAGGACTGGCTGGCGGACGGCAAGGACGTGCTGTTCGACATAGATTGGCAAGGTACCCAGCAGATACATGCCCGCATGACCGACGATCTTGTGCGGGTGTTCATTCTGCCGCCGTCGGCTGAGGAACTGCGAGAACGTTTGGTGCGGCGAGCGCAGGACACTGCAGCCGTAGTGGCCAAGCGCATGGCTGAAGCGTCAAACGAAATCAGTCACTGGGCAGAATATGATTATGTGCTGATCAACGATGACCTGGACCAGTGCGATCGTTCGATCAGTGCGATTCTCGATGCCGAGCGATTGCGCAGGCATCGCCGCGTCGGCCTGGATACATTTGTGAAACGGCTCAGAAAACACCTGTGACGCCGCGCGCCGGATTCAGATCGTCAGCTGGACGCGGCCTTCGCCAGCCTGCAGAAACCGGCAACATCAACCTCTTCGGCCCGCATGGTTGGCTCTAGCCCTGCCTGCGTGATGAGCGCCGTGGGGTCACCTCCCAGCGACTTCAGGCTGGAGCGCAACATCTTGCGCCTTTGTCCAAATGCGGCTGCCGTTACTCTTTCCAGCGCGGCTACATCGCAGTCAACTGCGGGCCCGGCGCGTGGTGTGAGGTGGACGATGGAAGACGTCACCTTGGGCGGCGGCGTGAACGCCTTTGGAGAGACATCGAACATCTTTGTCGCGTCACAGCGCCATTGCGAGATGATCGACAAACGACCATACGCACTGTCACCAACATCCGCGCAGATGCGATGCGCCACTTCTCTTTGAAACATCAGGGTCAGCGATGACCAGAACGGCGGCCAGGGATGTCCGGTCAGCCATCCGGTCAGCAGCGGTGTCGCGATGTTGTAAGGCAAATTGGCGACAATCTTGACGGGGCTCTCGTTTGCAAGGCTTTGCCAGTCCGCGGTCAGGGCGTCGCCATTGATCACCGTCAGTTTTCCCGGCCAGGCAGAGGAAATTTCAGCCAGTGCCGGCAAGGCACGCTCGTCGCGCTCAACCGCGATAACCCTGTCGGCCCCTTCCATCAGCAGCGCCCTGGTCAGGCCGCCGGGGCCAGGCCCGACCTCGATCACCGTAAACCCCTCAAGCGGTCCGGCTGTGCGGGCAATTCGCCGGGTCAGGTTCAGATCAAGCAGGAAGTTCTGGCCGAGACTCTTTCTCGCCGACAACCCATAACGATCAACAACCTCGCTGAGGCGGGGCAGATTGTCGTTTGGGGTTTCGGTCATGAGGCTGGCAAAGAGGCAAGGCTGCGCATCCCATGCGTGGCGCTTGCCATGCGGTCGGCCTGTTCCAGTGCGGCAATGAAACTGGACGGATTGGCGTTGCCGGTGCCTGCCAGATCCAGTGCCGTCCCATGGTCGGGAGATGTGCGGATGAACGGCAGGCCCAGAGTGGTGTTGACACCTTCGTGAAAGCCGATGGCCTTGACGGGTATCAGTGCCTGGTCGTGGTACATGCACAACGCGGCGTCATAAGTCTCGCGGGCCTGCTCATGAAACAGTGTATCGGCGGATACCGGTCCAAAGGCGGCTATTCCGCTATGCTTGAGTGCCCGTACGGCCGGCGCAATGATGTCCCTGTCTTCAATGCCGATTGTGGCGTTTTCGCCTGCGTGCGGATTCAGCCCCGCAACGGCAATGCGGGGCTGTGCAATGTCAAAATAGCGCTTCAGGTCGCGATCTATGATCTGAGCCTGGGTCACGATTGCGGCGTGTGTCACCGCCGCCGGTGCTTGTGCAAGAGGAATGTGGATGCTGAGCGGGATGGTGCGGAAATCGCCGGCAGACAACATCATGACCGGCTCCGCCTGGTGGCCGGCCTCAACAGCCAGGTGAGCTAGATAGTCGGTGTGGCCTTCGTGTTTGAAACCCGCCTGGTAAAGCGTTTCCTTGTGTATTGGGCCGGTTACGATTCCTGATACGTCACCGGCAAAGGTCAGTTGCACCGCCGTATCCACCCATTCAACGACCCGGCTGGCGGAATGCGCCTTTGCAACGCCTGGCTGCGGTTCAAATTCCAGGGGAATGTCAATAACCGGCAGGCCCCGTTCAAAAGCATCTGCGATTTGCGATGCGTCGGAAATCGCGATGACGTCAACCGTCGCATGTCCGGTCAGACGGGCACGATGGCGAAGCGTGCCGGCACATCCGATCACACCGAACAACGGCAACGCATGTGTCTTCGATTGCTGGTAGCTGGACAATATGATGTCAGCGCCGATACCGGCAGGTTCGCCCATGGTCGCAATCAGGGGGAAGGGGGATGATTTGTTCGTCGTCATTGCCGTCCCAGAGCCTTTTTCACCCTTGGATGGAGGGCCCCAAGGCCGGTCGTGAGGTTTCAGGCTTATACCTACGGTCTCAGCGCCGGGTCCTTGTAGTCAATGAAGCTGTCCTTGCGGGCTTCAGCCATTGCCTGTTGTATTACCGCTTCGAACCGCTCGTTGCGCAGCGATGCCTTGACCTGTTCGCGGCTTGGCCGGGGCGGGTTGATTTTCCGAATGCCGCAGTTGGCGATCAGCCGAACGCCTGACGGTCCGCGGATCGGGCCGATCATTTTGCGGGTGCCTGCCTCGCGCAGCGCCTTTCGCAACTCTTTCGGCAGCTTGCTGAGATCCGCTTCGACACGTTTTCCCACCTTGACGTTGAACACATCCTTGCTGGCCGCCTTTATCGACCTGCAGCCCTTGTACCGCTGCATGATCTGTTGAGCTTCAACACTGCGGGCATACAGAAGCTGCTGACGCATGGCCTCGGTGGTCTTTTCCACCGGCAGCTCGACCTGTCGCAAAGTCACAACGGAGACAGGCTGCATGCGAGGATCGGAAATGATCTCGTTGTACTTCGCATCCACCGCCGCCTCATCCACTTCAACCTTGGTGTCGGTCTGCTGTTGTGACATGACCCAGCGAATATAGAGGCTGCCTTCAATCTGGTCTTTCAGGGTTGTTTCGTTTACGCCCTTTTCTCCCAGGCGCTCTTTCAACTGCTCCCGTGACAGCTTCATCCGCTTGACCATCCGGTCCAACCGCTGGTCAAGATCCCTGCTGGGAATCTTGAAGTTCACCTTGCTCGCTTTGGACTTCGCCACCTTTTCATTGACCAGCGTCCCCAGAATTCGTTTTCGGGTTGCAAAGTCGGCACCGAGTCGGCCGCCCAGTGCATTTTCCAGGTTGATCCGCTGGGAAATATCGAAATTGGTGACAGGGATATCATCGACAGTGGCTGCAACCCCCTGAGCGTCTTTCAGGCTGACCTTCTCTATGCCGTTCGATGGCCGCGCGTTGGCCAGGGCGGCGTCAGTGGCGCCAAGCGTCGAGTTGTTGACAAGCGCATTCGCCGGTTGCGCTCCACCGGCGTTCTGCCCGGGACCATTGGCGTTTGCCGACGGGGTCGCGGCAGGCTTGTTGTCGTCGAAATAGTCGTACAGATCAATCTGCTTTCCGCAGCCTGCGAGCAACAGAACCACGGCCGCCAAGGTGCCGGCTGTCCGTATTGACTTTGCAGGGCCGTTCGGCCGCAGCGTTTTCATAGCTCCACCTGTTCTTTACTCACCCGACAGACTTGACCCAATCGAGGTGCTGCCAAGCGTAACCAGCTCAACATCGAGAAGGAACGATCTGTCCCTCACGAGATCGCGGTCGGTCAGGAACTCTTCCTTGTACTTGAACCTGACTTTGGCGCAGTCACAATTGAAGCCGAGGCCAACGTGGCGATCGATGAATTTGTCATTGATGATATCGTACCGACCACCGCCAAAGACACTTACACCCCGCCCGATGTTCAGTTCAGCCGATCCCCAGATTTGCTGAAGATCTTCCGGGCGACCGTACGCCACGGCCTGATCCACTTTCACGTAATTCAGGGCAGTTTTAAGGCGTGCGAAGGTCGCCGCCACGCCCACATCCTGTTCGCGGATCGACAGGTCGTCCTCGTCAAAGCGGGCCTGATAACTGAACTTGTAGTTCTGGTTGGGCTGCAGCCAAACCGCAGCGACCAAGTCGGAAACCGTCTCCTCGAGGCCGGATCCCACAACAAAGCTGTTTTGCCCGGCGAGGTGATATGACTGCCCGACGCTTGCGTTGAATGAACCACCGTTTGCGAAGCCCAACGTATACAGGAAGCCTGCATTGACACGGGTTCCGCCTTCATACCGGTCATTGCCCGTGAAGCGGTTTTCAAGGAACAGATTGGTTGTCGCGTAGTTCAGCGAGATCGCGTCCTCGTTGCCCCATTCGGAGATATCGCCTTCGTCCCTGGACGAAATGATCTGCGCAATAGGAGTGAGCACATGGGTTCCCATGCCGTCCACCTTCAACAGCGGCAATCGGATGTCCACACCGCCTGAAGGCAGAATTCGCCCATCCACTTCTTCCCCAAATGTGGGAGCCGGGTCTGCATTGACCACTTCCTGTTCCGGTACGCCGTTTGACAACAGCAGGTCAGCGCGCACGCGCCCGAATGGGGTAATGATCACACCCGGGTCGGTCACGATCTCCTTGCGCCAGTGCAACTGGGTCGTCGCCCTGAGCTGGCGCGTGCCCTGCACGACATCCAGTGTCTGCGGATTGGTGTCGTAGGCGACGAATGACCTGTCGCGGAACAGGCTGTAGATGTCAGTGTTCAGGCCCAGTTCGCCGCCAAGCACGGGAAAGTCGAACGTGTAGTCGTGCCGGAAGTAGGGCGCTGCCGTCGGGAAGGTGTCCTGGTTGTCGGTTTGCAGCAGGCCCTGGAATTGATAGGCCCGTATCGTCGCGTAGTTGCGATCGTGGATTCCGTCCAGATAAATATAGTTGGCAATCTCGGTTCGCTCGTCAAAGTCGTACTCGCGGCCAAACGTGTCATCCGACACGACGGTGCCGTCCCAACCCCATTTCCAGCGCCTGTTGATGGCGAACTCGCCCTCGGTCCGGACCCAGCCGCGCCAGCGCTCATTGCCGGGCGCCGGCAGGTCGTCCGGTTCAAACTGATAAACGCCCACCCCTTTGACATAGTACTCGCCCTTGGCCAGCCGGTGCCGGAACTCCGCTCCCAGCACGGGACCCTGTTCCGACGTGTACTTCGGCAACAGTGTCAGGTCGGCATTGGGCGCAATGTTCCAGAAATACGGTTGTTCATAGCCGTAGCCAAAGACCGTGGAATGACTGAAACGCGGGATCAGCAGTCCGGACTTCCGTTTCACCGTCGGGTCGGGATGCGACAGGTAGGGCCAGTAGAACACCGGCATGCCCAGAACTTCCAGCCGTGCGTTGGTGTGCTCGATTATGCCCTCGCGTTCGTCGTGCACGGATTGGCTGGCCACCAGTTGCCAGGCTGGCGTACCGCTGTCCGTCACGCAACTTCTGCAGCGGGTGTAGGTCGTGCGCTCATAGGTGGTCAGATAGCCATCGCGCCGCTTGGCGTATTGGGCGGTCACGATCGCCTCGTTGGTCAGCAGCAGGCGAAGGTGCTCGGCAAATCCGTCACGGAACCGGTTCTGCAATTGCAGGATATCGGCTTCAAGAATGTTGCCGCCCGGCTCGCGCATCCGGATTTCGCCTTCGGCACGCATGGTATCGGTGCGTCGGTTGTAGGTAACCTTGCGGGCGATCAGGATGTAGTTGCCGTAGGTCAGGACCACGTCGCCGGTCGCAATGGCTTCTCCGGTGCGTTCGTCGAAGACGATCTGATCCGCATCCACATCGACGCGCGTGCCCTTCGGTGGCGTCTTGCGGGAGGTGCGCGGCAGTTCCGACAGGTCTGACTTGCCGCTGGTGACTGTCTGCGCCTGCGCAGGGTTTGCCGGCACGCCCAGGTTGCCAAGCGCCAGCACGCAGAGCAGTGCCGCGGCCGCGATCACGCGCACAGGCGCGAACGCGTGTGCGTGCTCACGCGCGCGCGCGTGAGAAACCCGTTCCGCAGAACCATATCTGGGCCGTTGTGCTATCCTGCTATTCCCCTGTATCCCACTTGCCGTTCATTGCGCCATCCTCTGGCTGTTTCCCCGCTTTCGGCGTCTCCGATCCTCCCACAGACCGGATGCGAAACTGATGCCATGCACGCGCAAGCTGAAGCCCACACACTCAAAATCATTCCACTCTTGAACTTTTAACCTGTTTTGCCCTGCAATGAGAAGGGCTTGACAGCAGTTTATTAGTAATTTCCCTGCCTTGATTCGGCTGATCGGAGCAGTCTGGTAAACACATGGTGAACACGATGTCGTGTGTAGCACAGCCAACATCATCGGCGGACCATTGCCAGCACCAAAACAGGCGGTTACAAATTGCCGCTAAGCAAGACTCTGCCGGACTTTCACACATCTTTCCCCGTTAACAGGATTCTCCAATGAAAATCAGTTTTTCCACCTTTTCCGCACCGAGATCGGGCATTGCAGTTGTACTGGCAGCCGAAGGCGGAAAATTGTCCGACGACGGCGCCGAAATTGACAAGGCGCTGGGCGGTGCGATCAGCAATGCCGTGAAAGTCGCAGATTTCAAGGCAGAGCGCGAGAAATCCCTCGACATCATCCTGCCGAAAGGGGCGGGCCCTGATCGGGCCATTGTCATGGGTGTCGGCAAAACCGAGGAACTGGATGAGGCCGGAATTGAATATCTCGGCGGTGCGATTGCCGCCGCAGCCGGCAAGATCCAGGCGACCGGCCTGACGGTGTCGGCAGCGTTGCCGGGCAAGTCGGACATTGCCGCAGCCTCGGTCTCGGCGAGGCTCGCCTCGGGTATCCGTTTGCGCACCTACAGTTTCACCAAATACAAATCAAAACCGGCGAAGACAAAAAAACTCGCCAGCGTGAAAGTGCTGACAGCTTCCGTCGCCGCCGCGAAAAACCGCTATGGTGCGCTGGATGCGGTCGCCACCGGTGTGCATCTG
>JBCCVY010000155.1:0-8241 GCA_039194725.1 Pseudomonadota bacterium | reverse complement strand
TGCAGCTGCCGCGGCCAATAGCGCCAGGCAAAAGGTGCCACCGCAATGGTGGCAACAACAAAGCGCAGCGTGACCATGTCGTAGATGGTCAGCGTCTGGACGACGCCGAGCCTCGACACCACCACCCACCCCGACCAGATGAACACGACACCGAAGGCGGCAAACCATCCGATCAGAGGGCGGGACAGGTCGGACATGGCACTGGGTTTTCCTGGCGGGTCATTAAGGACGGAGACACTGCTCGGTGCCTACCACTTGCCTTAACACACTCGCAGCGGTACGTTTTATGACATTTTCAACTAGCATCCATGCGCCAGGGCGCAGGCATCGGCGTCATCGCTGCAGTCTGCCAGCAAGGCAGGATCACCGCCGGTGAGCGCGTCACATTCAGCCTTGTAGGACAGGCAGTCAGACACGGTCGGCGTGGCGGGGCATTTCGGCAGCTTCTTTGTCCCGATACAGTGTGAAAAATCAGCGTAGCAGACCGAACGCCACTGCGCATCGCCAAACGACTGGCGGGAACAGTTTGCGTATTCCCACCAGCAGGCCGGCGCATCTTCTTCATCCTGCGCATGGGCTGGACCACTGCCGATCAAGCAGCAGCAAACCAGGAAAGTCGCCCACAAGTTGAGTTTCCCCATATGCCCTCCTGTCTGTGCCGGCAGGTTAACCCGATCAACGCCCATATTGAAACAGGACGTTAACCAACTGATCATGTGCGTTGCACAAAGCGCGCCATGAGCCAGAAATAGAGCCTGTAGGGCAACAGGCGCAAAAGCTTCATGATGATTGCCAGGCGGGCGGGAAACACGATTTCGAAGCGATCCGACTGCAAACCGGCAATGATGCGTTTCGACGCGTCCTCCGGCTGCATCAGGAACGGCATGGGAAAGTCGTTGCTGTCGGTCATCGGGGTGCGCACGAAACCCGGATTGATGATCTGTACCTTGATGCCATGACGTTGTGCATCGGTGCGCATGGCTTCCGCCATGGCAATCAGAGCGGCCTTGGTGGGCGCATAGGTTACCGCCCTGGGTATGCCGCGGTAACCTGCAACCGACGCGACCGGCGCGATGTGGCCGGCACGCCGCCGCCTCATGGACGGAAGCACGGCATCAACCACGCCGGCTGCGCCTTCATAATTGACGCGCATGGCCTTGATCGAATCTTCCGCCTGGAAACTCTCTATATCCCTGATGATCCAGATGCCAGCGGCCATGACAACAAGATCCAGTGGCCCGATGTCGGCTTCGATTGATGCAGCCGTTTTCCGGCATGCAGCCAGGTCGGTCACATCGAGAGGATAGCTGCGGATATTGGCGTTTTCAGCAGCCAGTTCTGCAAGTTGATCAGCCGAGCGGGCGGAAACCGCGACGGTTACCCCCATGCCTGCGAGATCAAGCGCCAGCTGACGGCCGATACCGGAGCTGGCGCCGGTAATCCAGACGGTTTTCCAGGGTGCTGCAGCTTGGCCCATGCGTCGGTAACGTCAGATACCCACAATCGGTTGCAGCAACCGGGGCACCAGCCCCTTGAACCGGGCAGGCGCTTCAGTGGCGATCAGGCAAATGCAGTCTTCGCCTTCCTCGATCACCGGCTGGTGTTCGATGTGCTCGTCCAGATCAGCCACATCGCCGGGGCCGAAGCGCCCGATCTGATCACGGTAGGCACCGCGTAGGATCAAAGTCATTTCCTGGCCCGCGTGACCGTGGTCAGGCAGTTTGTACCCCGGGCGCACCTTCAGCATGTAGAGGCTGGAGCCGTCAGGGTTCTTCTCGATGACGTGAATACCGACACCGGGTGCCGCCGTCTTCCAGGGCACATCGTCGAGCTTCTGATCAAGCAGGCGAGAAACCGGCAGGGGCAATGACGGATCCGGGTCGTCAGACGCGTCCATGCGCGACTTCGGTTGCACCCAGTCACTGCCGTCAATGCGTTCAAAAACCGACGACAGGGCATCAGGTTTCAGTTGCTGAGCTTCGCTTGTCTCCAGCAAGGCCGCTCCCACAGCTTCCGCCCTGCGCACTCTGGCGCGGCAGTAATCACACATGGCAATATGGCTTGCCGCCACCACGGACAGGCAATTCGACAGGCTGCCGGCCGCATAGGCCACCACTGTTGCATCGTCCAGATGGAAGTCCGTCTTCATCTCAAGTCCTCCAGAACTGTGCCCATCTTGCGATAGGCCAGTCGCATTCTAGATTTGACAGTGCCCAGCGGCACGTCGAGTTTTTCCGCTATCTCGGATTGCGTCATGTCGTCCATGAACGCCATCACAATCACTTCGCGCTGATCAGACGGCAGCACGTCCAGTGCTTCGGTCACCGCCAAGTCCTGCTGCTTGCTGATTACGATCTCATCGCTTGCCGGATCATCGCTGGCTTCCTCGTAATCATCAATATCGGTAAAATATCGTGAACCTTCGCGGCGCAACCGATCAATACGCAGGTTACGCGCGATGGTGTAAATCCAAGTCGTCACCGAACCTTTGCCCGGCGAAAACATGCCGGCCTTGTTCCACACGGCAATCATGGCGTCCTGCACCAAGTCTTCGGCAAGTTCGGCGTTCGCGCCCTTGCGCATCATGAATCCTTTCAGGCGCGGGCCGAAATGCTCGAACAATTGGGCAAATGCCTGGCGGTCGCGCCGTTCGGCAACGTCGTTTAACAGCCGGGCAAAGAGCTCAGCCTGTGAGTTTGTGCCGGAATTCCGGCGGTTTCCATCTGTCACAGCGGGGGCAATCACCATAAAGTCGATCTCAGGCACGGTTGCGGTTAGTTCCACTACGCTGGATGAGCAGCGGCGGATCAACCGGGCCGACCGGTTACTTACACACCCCAATCCTAGCTGGAGAACCAAGGCGGCAACAATTGTATAATAGTTAATGTCTCCGGGTAACCTGACCAAAACAGCCGGACCGTGTTCCGGTCCAGCTGCTTCGGCACTACATCCATGTCAGGGCGTAGTCCCTGACTTACCTGGGTGACAGGATCATGATCATCTGACGGCCTTCCATTTTCGGCTCGTATTCGACCTTGGCGAACTCGTCAGTGTCAGACTTAACCTTCTGCAACAGGTCGAAACCCAGTTCCGTATGGGCCATTTCACGGCCGCGGAACCGCATGGTCACCTTAACCTTGTCGCCATCGTCAAAGAACCGCTTCATGGCGCGCATCTTCACGTCATAGTCATGCGTGTCGATGCCAGGGCGCAGCTTGATTTCCTTGACCTCAATAACCTTCTGTTTCTTCTTGGCTTCGTTGGCCTTCTTCTGGGCCTGATATTTGTACTTTCCGTAGTCCAGCACCTTGCATACAGGTGTTTCGGAGTTCGGCGACACTTCAACCAGATCCATCCCGGCGTCTGCCGCAAGATCGAGCGCGTCTTCAATCTTCATGACACCGCGCTTTTCACCATCTGCGTCGATCACAAGCACGCTTGCATTGGTGATAGCTTCGTTGATACGTGGTCCGTCGTCCTTGGGCGGCATTTGCCCGTTCATCGGTCTGCGAATGGTATAATCTCCTTAAAGTTGTCGCGGCAGGACTGCTCCAGATACCGCATGAGGGTTCAAATTGCGTGAAAACGCACCTAAAGACCTTTTACCAGATTTTGCAAGCAATGTTGAGAGGCTAGTCATATCGATGTCCAACCCAGCCCAGAAGCCCCCCGAACACCTTGAAACCGACGACGGCACCTGCATCGCGTGGCTGAACGACGGAACCGACCCGGCATCGGCGAAAACCTGCGGAACGTTCTGGCTCGGCGGGTTCAAGTCCGACATGCGCGGTTCGAAGGCGGAGGCGCTGGCCGACCATGCCCGCACGGCAAACCGGTCGTTTGTCCGATTCGACTATTCCGGCCATGGCGAAAGCGGCGGCGAGTTTGCCGACGGCACCATTTCGAGCTGGCTCGAACAGGCGCACGCTGTGTTTTCCAGGTGTGCACCCGGCCGCCGGGTGCTGATCGGCTCCAGCATGGGAGGCTGGATCGCACTGTTGCTGGCCAGGCGGCTGATTGAGGCCGGACATGCCGGCCGGCTTGGTGGACTGATCCTGATCGCACCGGCCGCGGACATGACCAAAGACCTGATGTGGGACAAGTACGGCGATGATTTCCGCGACGAGGTGATGCGTCTCGGCAGGTATGAGCGCCCGTCTGAGTATTCCGACGAACCGTACGTGATCACCAGGGCGCTGATCGAGGATGGCGCCGGCCACCTGCTGCTTGACCAGGCACTGCAGATGCCCTGCCCGGTGCGAATTCTGCAGGGCGAAGACGACCCGGATGTGCCGTGGCAGCATGCCCTGAAGACCTATCATGCGCTACGCGGCGATGACGTTATGCTGCAACTGATCAAGCACGGCGATCATCGGCTGTCGAGTGAACAGAACCTCGCCCTGCTGTCCGAAACGGCAGAGGCGCTGTGCGCTCAGGCAGACAGGCAACGCTAGAGCAATGCTTTCAGGCCCTGGTGATAAGTCGGGTATGTGAAGCTGTAACCGAGTTCGGTTTTCACCTTGTCGTTCGACACCCGTTTGGATTCGGCGTAGAAGCTCTTCGCCATGTCGGACAGGTCGGCGTCTTCAAAGGCGACTTCCGGCGGCGGTTCGACACCCAGCAGGCCGGCAGCGTAGGCGACCACATCCTGCGGCGGGGCGGCCTCGTCATCACACACATTATAGGCGCTGCCCGGGCTGGGCTTGTCCATCGATGCCCTCAGAATCCCGGCAATGTCTGCAACATGGATGCGGCTGAACACTTGGCCCGGCTTGACGATGCGGCGCGCCTTGCCTGATTTCAGCGACTGAAGCTGGTTGCGGCCGGGACCGTAAATTCCCGCCAGTCGAAACAGATGGACGGCCAGCCCGGTGTCCCGCCACAGCTCCAGCCAGCCGGTTTCCGCCGCCAGCCTGGCATGACCGCGCGCGGTGCTGGGCTGCAGCGGCGAGGTTTCATCAACCCATCCGCCCCGGCGGTCGCCGTAAACCCCGGTCGTGGACAGATATGCCAGCCATTTTATCTTCGCCGACCGCGCGGCAAGATCGCGGCCGTGCAGCTTCAACACCGGATCACCGGTCTTGCCCGGCGGCACCGACACGACAACATGGGTGACACCGTCGAGATGGGACAGATCAAGCGGCGTGTCATCGTTGAACTGCACAGCAGCGAAACCGAGCTGTTCGATCTTCTCACAGCCCTCGGCTGATCTGCTGGTGCCGGTAATGTTCCACCGATCGTGCGGCAGCGCCTGCGCCAGAGCGCGGGCTGAAAACCCGAAACCGAAACAAAGTAGATGATTGGGTTTTTCAGCCATGCCATTCCCTCTTTACGTGCGGATCAGGTTCCCTGTCACAGTGCGCCGCTGACAGTTGCGCGAACTCGGCCGCCGGCAGCAATCTGGACAATGCCCATATTGCCATGGCGCGCACTTCCGCGCTCGCATCATGCAGCCGATCTCTCGCGCACCCGATCAAGGCCGTATCGCCGGAATTTCCAACTGCAATCATGACATTGCGCACAAACCGGTCGCGCCCGATACGCTTGACCGGCGAGCCGGAGAACAGTGTCCGGAACGCCTTGTCGTCCAGCGCCGCCAGGTCGGCAAGCGATGGCGCCACAAGGTCGGGCCGGGCCGCGAGCTTGGCCTCGCGCGCGGTGCCGGCAAACTTGTTCCACGGGCATACGGCAAGGCAATCGTCACAGCCATAGATGCGATTGCCGATGGCCCGTCGAAACTCGCGCTCTATATGGCCCTTGTGTTCGATGGTGAGGTAGGAGATGCAGCGCCGTGCATCGAGCCGGTAGGGGGTCGGAAATGCATTGGTCGGGCACACATCAAGGCATGCCGTGCATGATCCGCAATGATCCACCTCCGCCTCATCATGCGCCAAATCGGCTGCCGACAAGATGGCTCCGAGGAACAGCCAGGAGCCGTGCTCGCGCGACACCAGGTTTGTGTGCTTGCCCTGCCAGCCAAGTCCGGCACGCTGGGCCAGTGGCTTTTCCATCAATGGCGCGGTGTCGACAAACACTTTCACGTCCTGTGCGGTTTGTTCGGCAAGCCATCCGGCCAGCGTCTTCAGCCTGCCCTTGATCACGTCATGATAGTCGCGGCCAAGGGCATAGGTCGAGATCACGCCGGTTGAGGGGTGGTCCAGACGCGCCATGACATCCATGTCCGGCGTGTAGGCCATGGCCAGCATGATGCAGCTTCTGGCGTCCGGCCACATGGCGTCGGGAGAACGGCGCCGTGCAAGCGTGGTGTGCAGCCAGTCCATGCCGGCGTGATGGCCGTCGCTGACGGCTTTACCGAGCCTGTCGCCCGTTACACTGGGCAGGCTGGCCCCGGTAATGCGCAGTTCACAAAACCCGAGGTCGGCGGCACGGCGCCGCAACTGTTTCACAATAGACGCAGGGTCCGGACCCATAAATTTTTCCATTCAGCGAGCTTATCAGAAGTCGAGCTCGGAGTACTGCGATGACGGCGGCATGCCGCGCACCTGGTCAGCCAACAGGGAACGGAAGGATGGCCTGGACTTGATGCGCTGATACCAGGCCTTGGCATCGGGCACATCATCCCAGGTGATATCGCCGAGATAGTCCGCCACCGACAAATGCGACGCCGCAGCCAGATCGGCTATCGTCAGGTCGTCGCCGACCAGCAGGTTGCGGGCCTGGGCCAGCGCATTGATGTAGGCCAGATGGGTACGCAGCGCTTCCAGCGCCGAGCGCACGCGGTTCATTTTCGGCGCGCCGCCACCCTGCGAGGCGGAGACAAACCGGCGTACCACTTTTTCCATTAGCAGGGGCGAGGTGACTTCATGGTGAAACTTGCCGTCAAACCAGGCGACCAGCCTGCGCACTTCGGCCCGGACAATCGGATTGGTTCCCCACAACGACCCGGTGTCAAGCGGCCATTGCTCGTCCAGGTAACCGCCGACCGCCTCAACCCCGGCGCAAACCGTGCCGTCCTGATCAATGAGGACCGGCAAGGTGCCGGACGGGTTCATGTCAAGAAACGCCTCGCGCATCTCCCACGGGCGTTCCTCGTTCAGTTCAGCAGCCAGCCCCATCTCAGCGAGCGACAGCCTGACGCGCCGTGAGAAGGGATCGAGAGAAAAATGCAAAAGACGCACCATAGCGCGGTCACCAAAAAGTCTGATATGAGAGCCAAAAGCCGAACCTGTTGCGAGCGATTCGCAACACTAACTATTTTAGTATAGCTAAGTTGTGGCCAGTGCCAGCGCAACGTCAACAGGGATCAACTGCATGTTTCTGGAACAGATTATCGTACTGGCCATAATTCAGGGCATTACCGAGTTCCTGCCGATTTCATCTTCCGGCCACCTGATACTGGTTCCGGCGCTGACCGGGTGGAAAGACCAGGGACTTATCGTCGATGTGATGGTTCACATGGGCTCGTTTCTGGCGGTCATCACCTACTTCTGGCGAGATGTTCTGGCCCTGGCCGTGGGGGCGCTGAACCTGCTGCGCGGGCGCATGACCGACAATGGCCGGCTAGGACTTTTGATCATCGTCGCCACTATTCCAGCCGTGCTGTTTGGTCTGTTCGTCAAGAAGACCGGGGTGATCGACGCTGTGCGCGGGCCCGAAATTGTCGCCTGGAACGCCATCATCTTTGGTGTTTTCATGTATGTCGCCGACCGGTTCGGCAAACAGGTCAAGGCCATGGAAAACATGACATTCATGCCGGCCCTGGCTATTGGACTGGCACAGGCGGTCGCCATTATTCCCGGCACCAGCCGATCCGGCATCACCATGACAGCGGCTCGTTTTCTGGGCTTTCAGCGCTCCGAAGCGGCGCGTTTTTCGTTCCTGGTCGGCATCCCGGCCATTGCCGGTGCCGGTGTCCTGGTGCTGGGCGAGGCGATTTCGGACGGCGCCACAATTTCCGGCGATGCCGTTCTGACCGGTATCCTGACATTCTTCACCGCGTTGGCAGCCATCTGGTTCCTGATGGCCATCGTCAAGCGGTATTCGCTGACCAGTTTCGTGATCTACCGTCTGCTGCTCGGCGTCGGGCTGTTGTACCTGGTGCACACCGGGTTCTTCGCAGGTGCGGGCAGTTAATACCAGATATCACTCCCTTGCGGCAGACACCGGGCCGGTAATTTCACGCACCAGCTTGGCCCGGATGGCGGTGCGAAAGTCGTCAAAGTTCTTGGCCGTCATCATGAAAGACCCCGGCCCGCCGATAACGTGATTGGCGTAATGCTC
>JBCCVY010000154.1:0-8244 GCA_039194725.1 Pseudomonadota bacterium | reverse complement strand
TCAGGGCCTATTCACCGCGTCCGGCACAGGCTTATGTCACCATCAAGCGGCGCGAGGGCATTGATCCGGTGATCTATGGTCTGATGGCGCAACTCAACATGCGCAACCGGCCGCAGCTGGCACTGATCGACCGCAACAAGGTCTGGGGTCTGACTCTGGTACCATTCCCGGAATATGTGCCGGCCGAAGGCCTGATCCTGCCGATTGTGCTGAAGCCGTCCTATGGCCCGAAGAACGCCGCTGACCGGGTGCCCGACACCAAGATTCCCGGCCAGCCGATTTCAGATCACTGGCTCAACAACAAGTTCGGCATGAGCGCCTACCATATGCGCGCCCACCAAACCAACCTCGATCACCACAAGTCCACCAGCGGCCAGCCAGGCTCGGACTGGGACCTGTTCTATTCAAAGGTGAGGCTCAGGTATGATTTTCGGCTTGCCGCCACGTGGTCGGCTTTCGGCCCGGCAAAGAAGGGCTACGAGCCGATCGTGTTCTCCGAACAGTCTGAGAGAAACGGTATTGTCTGGGATGCGGTCACCGGCCTCGGCATTCGCAAAACCAACCAGAAGTGCAGGACCAGCTGGTGGTATGCCGATCAGCTGAAAGATTATATGGGCCGCATTGACCCGCCGAAGCACTGCAACGGCCACCCAAACCTCGTAAACTACCTGGTCAAGGAAATCAGGGAGCGATGTTACTGATCGTGACCGGTCCGGCTCTGCTCGATCAGCCAGTCCCACATGCGTCGGACCGCAGCGCCGTTGCCTGATTTGCGCGGCGCCACGATGAAAAACCCGAGGTCTTTCCGCACGGTCTGGGAAAACGGCCGCACCAGCCGACCCGATGCGAGCTCGTCGGCGGCGAAGAGATCGCCGGCAAGCGCCACGCCCTGACCGGCAACGGCCGCATCGACCGCATGGGCGGTCTGGTTGAACCTGATGCTGCGGAACTCTCCCGCGGACCTGCCGGGGAGAACTTTCTCGATGAGCAGCGGCCACAGCCCGTGCCCGTCCAGCAGCAGCGTGTGATGTTCAAGGTCCGGCGGTGTCAGCAGTGGATGCTCGCCTTCCAGCAGTGCCGGGCTGCACACCGTGTAAAACTCTGACGGGAACAGCGCGGCCGAGACCAGACCGGACGCCTTTGGCTCGCGGCCCTGGCGGACGGCAATGTCAATGCCGTCGTCCTGGAAGTTGGCCAGGTCGGATGATGCCACGATCTGCACATTCAGATCAGGGTTGGCGTCGGTGAACTGAGCCAGGCGCGGCACCAGCCACTTGCTTGCGAATGATGGCGTGACGGAAACGGTCACCACGCCCTGCTGCGGGCGCAGCTCGTTGGTTGCATCGCGCATCAGCTCAAAGGCCCTCAGCAGCGGAGCATGAAACCTGCGGCCCTCGTCGGTCAGCGCCAGACCCCTGGCCAGGCGCTCAAACAGTTTCACCTGGAGATCGGCCTCAAGTGCGCGCACATGCTGGGCAACGGCACCCTGGGTGACGCCGATCTCCTCCGCCGCAAGCCGGAAGTTCAGGTGGCGGCCGGATGCTTCAAACGCTTTCAGCGCATTCAGCGGTGGCAGTCTGGTCAAGGATTGCATCCATTACACAGTAGTTTTTCTATAGTCTAGTAAGCGTAATTGTGGTTGGTCAACAGCGTGCCGGGAGCATAGTTTGCTGCCATCTGAGGATTTCGGTCACAACAGCATAGGAGGTCGGACATGTCTGAACAAAGAGTAGCGGTCATAACAGCAGGCGGCAGTGGCATGGGGGCCGACGCTGCACGCAAACTTGCATCGGATGGCTTTCACGTCGCCATATTGTCGTCGTCCGGCAAGGGCGAGGCACTGGCCGAAGAGCTCGGTGGCATCGGCGTCACCGGGTCCAACCAGTCAACCGATGATCTGAAGCGTCTGGTCGACGGCGCAATGGATAAATGGGGGCGCATCGATGCGCTTGTGAACAGCGCCGGCCATGGTCCGCGGGCGCCGGTGCTCGAACTGAGCGATGAGGACTGGCACACCGGCATGGATGTCTATTTCCTCAATGCGGTGCGCCCGACCCGCCTGGTGACCCCGATCATGCAGGCGCAGAAATCCGGCACGATAATCAACATATCGACCTTTGCCGCCTTTGAACCGAATCCGGTGTTCCCGACATCTGGTGTGTTTCGCGCCGGCCTGGCAGCCTTCACCAAACTGTTTGCCGACAAGTATGCCGCCGACAACGTCAGGATGAACAACGTGCTGCCCGGCTTCATCAATTCCCTGCCTGAGAAACCGGAATTTCTCGAACAGATCCCCATGCAGCGCTATGGCGATTCACTGGGCGAGATCGCATCCGTCGTCGCCTTCCTGGCATCCAGCGGCGGCGCCTACATCACCGGTCAAAACATTCGCGTGGACGGCGGCATTACCCGGTCCGTGTGACGGCGAAAGTCGAGCCTGGGATGTAAACCAGACGCCGTTTGTGCTGGTTATCGGGATGTGTGTCTTTTGGGCAACACATCCCGAAAAAGTGTTTCCTAGCGGCTGAATCCTCTGGAAAATGATCGGTACACGTTTCATGATGATCGATGGAGCGAGTTGCAGGGTCAGGGGAATTCACCATGCGTCGGTGGTTGACTGCAATTTTGGCAGTATGTGCGTGCCTGATGGTCGCGTCGGTGTCCGCCTATGCCCAGGATTCCGGCGCTTCCGGCGCCAGGGGTGCGCTGTTTGAGCCTTGGGGCAGGTTCGGAGCTAGCCTCGGCAACAAGCGTTCGGAGTCCGAATTCACCATTTTCACGCCGCTGCAGCAGGATCACACGACACTGTTGTTCGGGCAACTGGATGCCCGGCTTGGCAGCAATGACCTGTCCGACCTGACCGATGAAGATTTTCAGGAACTCGGTCTGGCGTTGGCTTTCCGCATGATGGATGTCGACGGCGTAAATTATGGCGGCTTCATCGCCTATGACTATCAGCACACCAGGTTCGACAACGATTTCCATCACATCGTGCTTGGCGGCGAGGCGCTGTCGGAAGACTATGAGGTCCGCGTCAACCTGCACCTGCCGCTGACCGAGCAGGGCGGCCGCGATGACGGCAATTTCGTCATCAACGGCAACTCGATCCTGCTCGACGGCGCCGGCGAAGTGGGCATGTGGGGCATCGACGCTGAAGCGGGACGGCGCTGGTACACCGGCGACACCAGTGTCGGCCTGTGGGGCGGCGGATACGTGTTTGACGACTGGTGGGGCACCGGCGCGGACACCATCGTCGGTGTCAGGGGCAGGGCGGAGTACGCCGCCTACAACGTGCTTGGCATGGCTGGATCGAAATTCTCCGTCGAGACATCGCTCCGCTGGGATGAGGAGCGCGGCGCAGATGCGCGTGGCGGTTTCCGGCTGCGCATCCCGTTCGGCGGCGTCGAGGCATCGCCGCGCGACGGCACGCGCCAGGAAATTCTCATGGTCGAACCGCTGCGCCGTGAGGCGCCGGTGCTAGGACGTTCGGGGCCGGAGCAACTGGTTGCCGAAAACGGAACCGGCGCGACCACCACCATCTTCTTTGCTGATGCGGCCGGCGGCGGCGCAGGCACACAGGACGACCCGACGACGCTGGAAGACGCCATCAGCCAGGCCGGTGACAATGGCATTGTCGTGGTCAGCGGCGATGCCGGCCAAGTCGGCGCGCCCGGTTCTGGCTTCCAGTTGGCAGAAGGTCAGTCCATCATCGGCGGCGGCCAGACGGCGCTGTTCTCCGGCGCCAGCAGCGGCGGCACCGGCAGCTTCACCGCACCCGGCAGCAAGCCGGACATTGCCGGTACAAATGCCGCCAATCCGGTATTCACCCTCGCCGACAACAACTATATCGGCGGCGTCGGCATCAGCGGTGCCTTCAGTGACGGCATCTTCGGCGATCAGATCAACCGCTGGCAGATTGTCGACAACATGATTGTTGGCTATGCCGACCGCGGCATCGACATCACGACGCTCAACACGGTCAACGGCTCCGGTATCATCACCGGCAACATGATTTCCGAAGGTGGCTCACAGGCCGCCATTGCCGCGGTTGACCCGATCGCGGAACCTTTCACCGGCGATCCGAATGCGCCCGAACCACCCCTGCCGACACCGAACCTGGCAGCGGTTTCCGGTGACGACGACGATGACGACGACGATGATGACGACGACGATGACGATGACGATGATGACGACACGCTGCAGGCTGTCTCGGTCGTCAATGTCGTTGATGATGGCGCGGCCCATTCGCAGCAGCTGACCATCAGCGGCAACGAAATCTTCAACATCACCAACGACGCGGTGTTCGTTGCAAACGATCTGACCGGGCCAGGCAGCAGCCTCGACCAGACGGTTGTCGCCAGCAACAACACCATCAACTCAGCCAGCGACGGCTTCTATGTGCGCAACCATGTCTTCGACCGGTCAACGCTGACCCAGGACCTGACGTTTGACGGTGGGCTGTATGCCAACATCACCGACGACGCCATCGACATCGGCAACCTGGCGACCAGCGGCGGCACTATCGACCAGGGCAATACCATCCGGGTCATCAACGGCACGTTCAGGTCTGTCGCCTCGGCCGTGGACATTGAAAGCTTCGCCACCAGCCATGAGGATTATGACCCTTCAGCGGTCGGCGTTGTGGGCAACACACCGTTCGGGTCAACGATTATCCAGAACATCATCGTCACCGGCAACGACATCGGCAACACCACCAGCGATGCCATCGACATAGAAAGTGACGTGCACACGGCGCTCAATGCCACGCGGTCGAGCCTGACGCAGACTATGAATCTGTCGAGCAATACCATGGCGGGACTGGGCAACAGCGCGATCGAAGTCGCCACTTTGCTGAGCGGCAGCCCGCCCGGGGACGACGGGCCGGCATCCAACAAGAGTGGCGACGTCAACCTGACGGTTGACATCAACAACAACTTAATCGATGCCGGGGCCAGCGATTCAGATGTCATCAACTACGAAGTCAACATGGCTTCAAATCAACGGGCCAATGCCGAAAGCCATGTGGTGTTCACGGACACAGTCAACATCATCGGCAACACCATCACTGGTGCTGATGGCGACGGCATCGAAATTCGCTATGTGGCGGAGGAGGTGGATCCGGTTCTCGACACCACGCCGGATCAGTTCACCTCGACTGTCAACATTTCCGGCAACACGCTGTTTGGCGGTTTCGCATTTGACGGCGACAATGTCGACGGCATAACAGGTGCTACGGCCGTCAATTTCGAAATCCAGCTCGACAGGAGCAGCAATGGCGGCACTCCGGCCGATGTTCACGATCCCGATCTCGTGGCCGACCGCCAGGTGACGTTCAATCAGCAGTTCACGATTTCCAACAACACCATCCTGGGCGGGTTCTCAGACGGTATTTCAGTGGAACCGTTCATACAGGGTGCCGGCGACAATGAACTGACCGAGGCCCAGATCATCACCCAGACCGGCACGATCAGCGGCAACATTATTCGCAATATCTCCGGCGAAGGCATTACCCTCGAGCAGGCGGTGTCGGACAACAATGGCCTGATCACCACCAACGTCACGATTTCCGACAACACCATCGAGGCGGCCTTCCACGAACTGGTTCCGGCCGGCGGCGGGCCGATCTTCATTCCCTCCGGCGCACAAGGTATCCGGATCGAGAATTCAACTGGTGACAACGATGAAGGAACGACGGGCCAATCCATCCAAAATATTGTCATCAGCGGCAACACATTGCGCAACATCTACGATGACGCAATCGCCATCGACAATGGCTCCAACATCGGCTTGGCGCAGCAGACCATCCTGATCGACAACAATTCGATCATCGCCACTCGCTGCAGCGGGCCGGGTGGTGTGTGTGATATTGCGGGCGGCGACGATGGTGGCGAGGCCATCAATATCGACAACGAGTCTCAGGGCGGCACGGCCACGCAGACGGTCACTGTCCGCGACACGTTCGTGTCGAATTCCGGCGACAACGGCCTGTATGCCGAGAACCAGATGCAGGCGCTTGATCTGTTCGGCAATGTGGAGCCTCCGCCCGCCTTCCCGACCGCCACGCAGACCATTAACATCGAGAACAGCACCTTCACGCTCAGCGTCGATGACGGCCTGCAGTTCCGCAACATCGTCGAAGGCGGCGCCCCTGCCGGGTCGACTGCGATACAGAATGTCAATGTCGACAGCACGACCGTCACTCAGAACGGCCAGGATGGCTTTGACTTCGACAATGAAGGCGCCGATGCCACCCAGACCGTCGATATCGGCGGCGGCAGTGTGATCACCGGCAATGTGAGCCAGGGCGTGGATGCCGACAACACGGACGGCACCCAGGTCATCGGGCTGTTCGGCTCGACGCTGAACACCAATGGCGGCGGCAATGTCGATGCCGACACGGTCGGCGGCACCCAGACGGTCAACGGGCCATAGGACCGGTCACCGGGCCGTCAGGTCCTGAAACTTGCGGAACTGGATGAACGCGCTGAGCGCATGCTGCACATAGTCGATGCGGATTTCCGTGGCCCGGCGGTTGAACTTGGCCGCATCTGGGTGGCTGGACCGGATGCGCGCAATGGCGCGCCGCACGCCGCCCCTGTAGCGGCCCTGCCGGATCTGCGCGCGCAGCATGAAGCGCATGCCCCAGTTGATCGCCACATGGATGGATCTGTGAAACGCAGGCTCGTCGCGGAACAGGAACTCTGCCGCCAGCAGGCCTTCCAGGCGGGTGGCGGTCGGCGTGGTCCGACCGTCCGGCGTGAAGCCGCCATTGGCAATTGAGTTTTCCTCCCACACCTGCTCGGATAGCATGAAATTCACCACCTGGCGGGCATGCCGCCGGAACACCGCCCTGTCGGCCTCGTCCAGGTGCGGCCACAACCGTGCGGTCGCGATCAGCGCCCAGTGATCGGCCGGCACTTTTGCCTGGTCCTTGCGGCTGGCGGACAGGAAATGAAGGGTCCTGCGCGCGCCGTCCAGCCAGTCGCGATTGCCGTCCTGCTCATACAGCATGGTCAGGCCGAGCGCCGCCTCGCCGGGATAGTACAGCGACACCCAGTCATCGTTTGGGCCACCTTCGTCGGGGATGTATTTCGAATAGTATGATCCGTCCGGTTTTTGCATGGCCACGATGAAACGGGCCAGGCCTTCCAGCTCCAGCTTAGGCACCGATTCCGGCGTAATGTCTTGCAGGGCGGTCAGGGCGACAAGCCCGAGGCCGGCCCCGCCGAGCTTGGCGGAGCCGGGCGGCTTGCTGCCGGTCACTTTCGGGTCTGTCCACACCGCCCAGGCGCCGGGAAACCGTTTCACGGGCGCCATCGCAGTTGTGCGCATATGATTGGCGGCTCTGGTGATGGCCGTTGCGACATACGGCTTCTTCGACACCTGGTAGTAGTCGGCAAGCGAGTACAGGGTACCGGCATGGCGCAGCCAGTTGTAGCGCTTGCGCACCTCGATGGCCGGGTCGACATTGATCCGGTAGACGAATGATCCGTCCGACTGTACCTGGGCCAGCAGGTAGTCGGCTGCGAGGCTGGTGGCGCGCGCCAGTTGCGCAGGGTTGATAGTCGCCGGCCTGTCAGGTGCAGTACCGGCCTTGGCGGAGCCGGCTAGCATTAGCAAGACAAGGCCCGGGAGCATCGACTGCGCTATCGCCAGCATGATGGAAGGTTGTCGAGACCCGATCATAGGTCACTTTGTAACGTGTTCCCGGTCAGTTCAAGGTCAATGCAACCATTGCACAATGCAGGCCCGGCGCCGGTGCGTTCGAATGCATTGCGGGCGGCCGCGCGGACTCGAAATCTGTTGCAGCACAGACATAAAAAACAGCTGCCGCGACCGCCAGCATGACAGATGCCAATACCGACGACGCGACAGCTGCTTTGGTCTCCGTGACCCCCTCAGGTCTCCCGGCCCGCCCCGTGCTTTCATCTGTACGCTAGATGTGAAGCGACGGCAGCACAATCAGTTTCGAAGGCCCGGCGGCGCTTTTTTGAAAACTGTGACTTATATGTCACAGTTGCAATGGCGCCGCCGCGCAATCGGCTCTTTCCGACTGCTGCGAAGTCGCGGATTCGGCGAATGACGCTCCGCAAACGGCACATTTTGGCACTGTTGCATATTTGTCACATTCTCAAAAAAAAGTGGGCCCGCACGGAAAAAACATTGCTGCCTTCTTTACACTCTGGAAAGTGGTAGAACGCGTGTCGAGACAACACCGCATTGGGCAGGAGCCGGATATGAAAT
>JBCCVY010000153.1:0-8261 GCA_039194725.1 Pseudomonadota bacterium | reverse complement strand
GTGTCATCCAGCGCCTTCACACCAAACCAGTTGTCTTCCAGCACCATGCCAGCGGCCAGTGTGACCGTGTCGATGGCAACTTCGATGTTTTCCCGCATGCAGTGCTTCCAGCTCGGTTACGGCAGGCTCCCGTAAATCGGGTCGCCGGTTAGTTCATTCAATGCCATCGTCGCTACGCAAGCAAGGAGAGCAGCCAATGAACATTCGCTATGAAGCCATCTCGACCGACACTGCCCGGAGCCTGCAGAACGGCGACCCGGACGCCTATGGCAACATGCCGGAGCGCGCCGTGGCCGACAACAGCAGGATACCGTGCCGCCACTGCCTCAAGCTTGTCGATGAAGGCGACGAGTATCTGATCGTGGCGCACCGCCCGTTCGGCAACCTGCAACCCTATTCGGAGACCGGCCCGATTTTCCTGCATGCCGATTTCTGCGAGCGCGCCAAGCCGGATGCGAAGCTGCCGGAGATGCTGAACAGCCCGGCCTACCTAGTACGCGGCTATGATGCCGACGAACGCATCATCTACGGCACCGGAAAGATGGTGCCGACGGCTGACATCAGCACCTATGCAAGCTCATTGCTGGCCGACAACAAGGTTCAGTTCGTGCATGTGCGCTCGGCCGAGAACAACTGCTTCCAGTGCCGGGTGGAGCGGGACTAGACCCGATCAGTTCGCCAGTGCCTGAAACTCGTCCCAGCGCAGGGTCTGTGCACCGGTCCCGTCGGCCACCGTGTTGCGGGCCATTGCCCGGCCCAGTGTCGCAACCTTGACGCCTCGGTATTTCGTGCGCGGTCCGGTCAGAAGAAAATCGAGCTTCGGCCAACCCCACAGCGTCAGGGCCTGCATCAGGCCATAGCGGTTTTCAGGGGTCAGGATCATTGACGGCTGGAAGATGCTCAACCGGTCGAAGCCAAGCGCTTTCAGACCGTCCTCCAGCTCGCCCTTGGTGCGCAGAAAAAACGAACGCGAAGCGGAGTCCGATCCGATCGATCCGAGCAGTTGAAAGTGGCCTACACCTGTTTGTCTGCAGGCAGTGGCGAAGTCCAGCACGGCCAGCTTGTCTATGCGGACAAAGTCTTCACGCGACACCTTGGACGGCTGCCCCACGCCCAGGGTGCAGATTGCCGTGTCATGACCGCGCAGATGCATGGCGTAGGAGGACGGATCGAAAATGTCCGCCTTGTGCTGATTGAGGCCATCATGGCTGACACCTTCGACAGCCCGTCGACCCAGCAGGGTCAGGCGAACCAGTTCCGGCATGTCGACGAGTGTGGAGACCACCTCGGTGCCAACGGCCCCAGTTGCACCCAGCATCACGACATTCAGCTTGCTGCTCATGGCACGCGGCAGCCGGTCCGCTACACGCTCTGTTCGCCATAAAACAGCGAGACGACGTGCCTGGCCTGTGCGAAGAACAGCCAGCGTTCCACGACGGCAGCAATGCCTGACAGAACAACCGCAGCTACGGCGAACACCGGCGCCGCGTCGCTCTCAAGGCTGAACGCGGCCCACACCAGCAGCAACGCTGCCGCCAGGCAGCCCCCCACAATCATGCGCAGCTTGCGGGCATGCTTGCGTGCCACCCTGTAGCCCATCTCGGACTGGATGTAATTCTCCGAGGTGTGCGGCAGCTCCCACTGGCGCACATCGCCACCCAGACCGGTGGCGTCACCCATGGTGTAGATCGGCTTCATGTTGTCGATGCCGATCCAGTAGATCAGTTTCGCAAGCCCGGCGAGCAGCAGCGCGACGATGGTGATCACACCAAGCGCGGGAATGCCGGAGCGGCCGAACACACTGGCCAGCGCGAACAACAGAACAGCTCCGGTGGCTATGGAGAAAATCAGGTAGACCGGGACCACCATCCAGTGCCGCCAGGCGCGGATCGTGGCCAGTGACGCATAGATCATGGCCGTGCACACCACAGTGACCATGGCCAGTATCGCGGTGCTGATCCCCAGGATTGCAAGCAGAATCTCGTTGCTGTCCGGCAGCACCCACAGCAGTCCGAACAGACATGCCGGAATGTAGGTGGCGACAGCCAGCACGCCTTCACGAGACAACCACGAGGACCGCCATTGGGAAAATGCCCGCCAGGCACGTTCCGGATGACCGAGATGAAACGTGGATGACAACAACCCGACAGTGATGAGACCAAGCGCAACCAGCATGGATACTGCGCCAAACCAGAAGTCGGACGCGCTGCCGTGACTGGCGCCCGTCAAACCCAGCAACGCCAGCAGGCCGTAACCGGCACCGGATGCCGTGGTGAAGAGAATAACAGAATAGGCCGGATGCATTAGCTCAGCACCTCGTCAATCCAAGAAAAGACGCGTTCTGTCAGCGAGCCGTCACCCTTGCCAACCGGTTCCATTGGCGCGGCCTTGACGCCACCTGTCGTGTCGCGGCGTGGGCGTGGCGGCAGGTACTTGTTGACCGGCTTGTAGTCCATCTGCGGCAGCAGATCGAAGCCACCCCTGGCCTTGACCAGTTGCGACACATGCGATGTTTCATCGGCCAGATCTCCGAAGTGGCGGGCCCCGGTCGGGCACGCCTTCACACAGGCCGGCAGGCGGTCCTGCGGTTCGAGATTGTCGTTGTAGATGCGATCAACGCACAAGGTGCATTTTTTCATCACACCGTCGTCGCGGTCATATTCGCGGGCGCCGTACGGACAGGCCCATGAACATAGCTTGCACCCGATGCAGGTGTCGGGATTGACCAGCACGATGCCGTCTTCCTCACGCTTGTAGCTGGCTCCGGTCGGGCACACGGTGACGCACGCCGGTGTCTCGCAGTGCAGGCACGAGCGCGGGAAATGCAGGCCGCGGGCATTGTTGCCATCACCGGTCTCGTAGCCATGAATGCGGTTGAGCCAGGCGCCTGCCGGATCAGGCCCGTACGGTTCAAGATCGGTGAGCGGCGCCGAATAACCTTGCGTGTTCCATTCCTTGCACGACACTGCACAGGCCTGACAGCCGACACAGGTATCAAGGTCGATGACCAGGCCGAGCTTTTTCTGCCCGGGCCGGTTTGTTTCCGGAAGAGTTGTCATGACCTGCTCCCCTTCAGTGCGCGCGAGCCGATTTTCATGGCCGCCTTGAACAGGCCCGGCGGCCGCTTGGTTGCCTCAAACTGCGGTTCGGACACTTCTGCTCCATCGGCCTTCTCGACGCGCACGCGAAGATCGTACCAGGCCGCCTGTCCGGTGACCGGATCGGAATTGGAGTAGCGGTAGCCGTCGCCTCTTGCCGGCAGCAGGTCGGAAATGATGTGATTGAGCAGGAAGCCCTTCTTTGCTTCCGGCGCATTCTTGTCGAGGTTCCAGGCGCCCGACCGCTTGCCGATGGCGTTCCACGTCCATACCGTGTCCGGGTTGACCCCGTCCATCAGCTTCAACTGCACCTTGATGCGGCCATGATGGCTGGTGACATGCACCCAGTCGCCGTCTTTCATGCCCAGTTTCTTCGCCCTGCCGCGCTCCATGTACAGCCAGTTGCGGCCGAGGATCTGACGCAGCCAGGCGTTCTGCGACCCCCATGAATGGTACATCGCCATGGGCCGCTGGGTGATTGCGTGCATCGGAAATTCACGGGCATCGGTCATGGCTTCCTCAAACGGCGCGTACCACATGGGCACGGGATCGAAGAACGCCTCCACCCGGCGGCGGTGCACCTGCGGCGGCACGGTGTCGCCATGGCCGCGCGCTGCAAGACGGAACTTCTGCATGGTTTCGGAATACAGGTTGAACATGATCTGGTTGGCGTTGGGATTGAAGCCGAAGCCCTGAGCCCATTCCAGGTAGTCCTTGTTGGCCATGCGGTAGTAGCGCATGTGGTCCGGCAGCTCGTATTTCCAGAAACAGCCATTGTTGATGTAGTCTTCAAGCTGGTTCGGGTTGACCTCGCCAGTGCCCTGCTTGCTGCCATCGGTGCCGCGAAAACCGGCCAGCGGGCCAATGCCGGGCCCGCGCTCGTGGTTGACGATGTAATCGGCATAGCCGCCGGGGTATTTCGGCGTCATGTCGTCTTTGACCATGCCCGGCAGGCCAAGCCGGGCGCCAAGGTCCAGCATCACGGTCTGGAACGGGCGCACGTCACGGTCCGGCTCGACGACCGGCCGGCGAATGGAGTCTGCCGGTCCGTGCGGTTCCGAAATCGGCCGGTCGAGCATGGAGATGCAGTCCCAGCGCTCCAGGTAGGTGGTGTCGGGCAGGATCAGGTCGGCATAGGCCACGGTTTCGGAATAGTAGGCATCCGAGTAGATGAACTTCGGGATCACATAGTCCCCGGTCTCCTCATCGATCCTGGTCAGGTGCTCCATGATACCGGTGGTGTTCATGGAGGAGTTCCAGCCCATGTTGGCCATGTACATGAACAGCACGTCGATGCCGTAAGGGTCCTTGTTGGCCGCATTGGTGATCACCGTATGCATCAGGCCATGGGCGGCGATGGGGGCGTCCCAGGAATAGGCCTTGTCGATGCGTCGGGGCGAGCCGTCCTCGTCGACCAGCAGGTCTTCTGGTCCGGCCACAAAACCAAGCGGCGGTCCAGGCAGGGCCCGCAGCGGGTTGACCTCGCCGATCTTGCCGGCCGGCCGCAAGCCGGGAGGAGCCGCCTTCGGGAACGGCGGCTTGTAGAGGAAGCCGCCCGGCACATCTATGGTGCCCAACAGGATCTGCAGGATGTGGATCGAGCGGCAGGTATGGAACCCGTTCGAATGGGCCGAAATTCCACGCATGGCATGCATCGAAACCGGCCGGCCGGTCATCTTGTCGTGCCTGTGCCCGTGAGTATCGGTCCAGGCAACGTCAAGCTCGAACGCCTGCTCAAAGGCGGCATGGGCCAGTTCAGCGGCAATGCGCCGGATGGTGGCTGCCTCGATGCCGCAATGGGTGGCGGCTTGTTCCGCCGAATATTCATCGGACAGATACCGCTCGGCGACAAACTGGAACGATGGCACGCCGATGCGCTTCGTCTTGCCCGGGAGTTTCACTTCGCCGTGCATTGCCACCCGCCCTGCCTTGTCCGCTGTGACGGCCTTTTTGGATTCTGCGTCCAGCACCAGAATCTTGCCATAGCGGTCGCGCGCGATCATGCCGTCGTCTGCAGCGCCGGGATCGCGAACGACCAGGTGACCGGCATTGGTGTAGCGGGCCAGGTAGTCGAGGTCGATCTTGCCTGCCTTTAGCAATTGATGAACGAGCGCGCCGACAAACAATCCATCAGTGCCGGGGCGAATACCGACCCATTCATCGGCAATGGCCGAGTAACCTGACTTGACCGGGTTGATCGACACGATCTTGGCGCCGTTCTTCTTCAGCTTGCCGAGCCCGGTCTTGATCGGATTCGAGGCATGGTCTTCCGCGACACCGAACAGCAGGAAGTACTTTGTGCGATCCCAGTCGGGCTCGCCGAATTCCCAGAACGAGCCACCGAACGTGTACAGGCCGGCCGCTGCCATGTTCACCGAACAGAACCCGCCATGGGCGGCGAAGTTCGGCGTGCCAAACTGGCTCGCCCACCAGCCGGTCAGCGCCTGCGACTGGTCGCGCCCGGTGAACAGGGCCAGTTTTTCGGGACTTGTCGAGCGCACCTGGGACAACCAGGTGGTTGCCGTCCTGAGCGCCTCCTCCCATTCAATTTCGCGGAACTCGCCAGACCCGCGCGGGCCCACGCGCAACAGCGGTTTGGTGAGCCGCGCAGGCGAATAATGTTGCATGATGCCGGCAGAGCCCTTGCCGCACAAAACCCCCTTGTTCACCGGGTGGTCGCGGTTGCCCTCGATGTATTTGACGGTGCCGTCTTTCAGATAGACCTTGATGCCGCAGCGGCAGGCGCACATGTAACAGGTGGTCGTCTTGACCTCATCCCAGGTTTTCAGGTTGAGGTCGACTTTGGGCTCGCTGGCCATGGGCGCAATACCATCCGCTGCTGAAATGGAAGACTTCTTCGATGGTCAAACTAGCAGAGCGCCACCTCACCGCAATAGCACCAGCCGCGTCAAAGCGACCAACCAGAAGGCATTTTTTGAGCCAAAAAGTCTCAATAATTGACCATTCTTCACAGAAACAAAAAGGGCGCCGCAATCCTGCGGCGCCCAGTCGCGAAATGTGAAGCTGATCTATGCGATCAGTCGAGCGCTTCGCCAGCGGATACCCAACGACCGAAGTTCGGCAAATCCAGCGTGGCGCCGTAGCGGTCCTGATCCTTGATAGACTGGGTGCCAAAGCGATGAGTGAAGCCCACCATTATGAGATGGTCAACAAATTCCCCTGCATCAGTAGGATCGGTCGGGTCATCCATCTCAAAGTGGGCCCCGCGATACCCGATAAACACGTTGCTGTCGCCCAAAATAGGCAACCCGGAAATGACAGTATCGTAGCGGACACCCCACTCGATAATCGACATGTTGGAAACGGGATCCTCGTCAGTCTCGACGTCGCCGTCCACATAGGCAAATTCAGCCTGCAACCGACTATCGGGGGTCATGAACCAGCGAACAACGCCGCGACCAAAGAAAGCATTTCGTAGCGTGTCATCGTCAGCCACGGCTATCGTGTCATCCGTGCCGCCGTCTATGTAACCGCCCTGAATGTAAAACGTCAGATCATCCAGGTAGAACTGCGCTTCACCACCGACAGCGTAGAAGTCAAATCTGTCTGTTCCATCATTGTCGTCATCGTGGTTGCCACCTCCGAAGGACGCAAATGCGCCGAAGAGGTGTGACATCGGATCGCGCCACGACACGTGGCCGCCGAACAGGAAAGATTCCTGGAACAGGTCGTCCTGCCTCTCGTCAATCATTGCAGTCGAGGAGTACTCCAACTCTCCATCCATCTGGAGGGAAAGATTATTTCCCAGCGGCAGGCTCAGTCGCCCAAGAACCCCTGAAACGAATTGGCTGTCATCTTCAGAGTATTCAACGTTGCCACTCTCCCCGCCATAGGCCATGAAACCCGAGAAAGTTTCAACCTCACCTGCGACAACCAGTCCGCGGATGACCTCTTCAGGCTCGAAATCCGCCGCGCTAGCGCCACCGGCAGACATCACCATTGCAATTGCCATTGCCGAAGATGCAAAAAGTTTCTTCATAATACTCGCCCTGCCGACTCGAATGAGTCTCTTTTTTTGTTACCCAACACTCAAATGGCCACATTTGGCCGATCCCGTCAACGCTACACACCCTACCTGTGATGATAATTTCAGAAACTGTGTCTTTTCGGCCACACCCCTTAACCGCAACAAAAAGGGTCGCCGCAGCATTGCGACGACCCTTCATTGAACCGCTGTTGTTGCCAGCCTATTCCAGAATTTCACCAGCGCTTACCCAGCGACCGAAGTTCGGCAAGTCAAGCGTCGCGCCGTAGCGATCCGTTTCCAGGATCGTCTGGGTGCCAAAGCGGTGTGTGAAGCCAACCATGACCGTATGATCGGCGAATTCTCCAGGGTCGATTCCATCTTTTTCATAGTGCGCACCGCGATATCCGATGAACACGTTCCTGTCACCAAGGATTGGCAGGTCGCGGATCACTGTGTCGTACCGAACGCCCCATTCCACGATTGTCATGTCGGCCCGGTTGTCTCCGTCGTCTGTCTTACCTTCCACATACGCAACTTCCGCCTGCAAGCGGGTGTCGGGATCCATGAACCAGCGAACAACACCGCGGCCAAAGAAAGCGTCCCGCAACGCATCGTTGTTGACCACCCCTACGGTGTCTTCCGATGCTCCATCTATATATCCACCCTGCAGATAGAAGGTTAGATGGTCCACGTAGAACTGCCCTTCACCACCGACCGCGTAAAAACTATGAGCCCTGGAACCATCTCCATTTTCATTGTCTGAACTTGCACCCCCAAACGACGCAAAACCGCCGAACAATCCTGTCTCAGGGTTCCTCCACGACAAGTGCCCACCAGCCAAGAAAGAGTAGTCGAACAGGTCATCCTGGCGCGAACCGGACAATGCATCTGAACTGTACTCGAATTCGCCATCCATCTGGGCAGACAAATTATCTCCGAGTGGCAGGCTCAGCCGTCCGAGTATGCCGGATACGAATTGATAATCATCGTCGTCGAATTGAACCTCATCGCCATTCGGGCCTTCGCTGTAAAAAGTGACGCCGGAGAATGATTCTACCTCACCGCCGACGACCAGTCCGCGAATGACTTCTTCAGGTTCAAAATCCGCTGCGTTTGCGCTACTGGCCGACACTGCCAGCGCAATAGCCATGGCTGAAGTAGCAAAAAGTTTTTTC
>JBCCVY010000152.1:0-8278 GCA_039194725.1 Pseudomonadota bacterium | reverse complement strand
CATCCCGCATCGGTGTCCTGGCTGAACGTATTGAGCCACTGGCCGTCGATCTCTTCCCAAAGCGAAGAGACATACATCCTCTCTTCTTTGCTCGGGTCTGCCGGTTTAGTGTACAAAGCCAGGTAGCACAACAGGACGGCCTTGGTTGAGATAACCCGAACCGTTGCCTGCTCAATACGATAAGCGGCCACAATTGGTCCCTTGTCCAGCATGGCGGCATGTTCGGTTCTGTTCGAAAAGCCGGTTTCGTAGACACCGAGAAAATCCTCAGACAGCAAGGCCGCGTCGGCTGCACCGTCGCCGCTGATCAGGGCGTCCCAGACACCGGTTTCCAGGGCGACAAATTTCTCGATCATGCCGGCATCCATGTTTCCATCCAGTTCAGACATCTATGCAAATCAACTTGCCACAACCAGACAATAACAATAAACGCCGTCGCAGGTATCAGAATTCAGGACAGCCATGACAGCATCCGATCCCCATTCCCTGACTTTGCGGCGCATGCTGGCGTCGGATCACCCTGCAGTCGCAGCGCTGACTGTCGCCGACGAGCAAAAGCCGTTCGTTGATCCGATGCCGCTGACATTGGAAACCACAGGTTTGCAGCGCGACAATTTCGTAGTCGAAACCGATGCAAGTATTGCCGGCTTCTTCCAGATCAACACCCGGCCACCGGACTATATTGAACAGCCGCTGCTTGAACTGTGCCAGGTGCTGATTGATAAAAGCCAGCAGGGACACGGCCTTGGCAAGAAATTGATCCAGCGCCTGCCGAAGGTTTTGAAGCGTGAGTATCCCGACGCATCCGGCATCGTGCTGACCGTGAACTGCCGCAACAAGCTGGCCTATCATGTCTACCAGGCCGGCGGGTTTTGCGACACCGGCGACATATACACCGGCGGCCCCTCCGGGCCTCAGCACATCATGTCAATGTGCTGGGACACTGGCTCAGCGCAGTAGGGTTGCTTAACGAACCGTCACCTTCACTGTCTGCACACCATTGTTGCCGAAGCCCTGAACATCCCAGCGTGGCTCAAGCGGCTGCGCCTGCCCGTTGGCATCGGTGGCCCGGCATTGCAGCACGTGCTCGCCAGGGGTGGCGTCCCAGGAGCAGTGCCAGCGCGTCCAGGCGTATTTAGACTCTGGCGGCGTCAGCGTCGCTTCCCGCCAGGTGCCGTCAATGCCGATTTCGACACTCGCAATGCCAACGCCGTTGCCCGACCAGGCCCGGCCCATCAGCTCCATCTGACCGGCGTCGGCAAACCGCCTGCGTGAGTAGAAGTCCGGAAAACCCGGTGGGATCATCAACGACTTTACCCGTATCTCCTGCACGAAAGTGCCCGGGTCTTCCGGCTTGTCGCGATAGATGTAGGTGCCGACCTGCTGCGGGCCGTCGAACGGCTGATCGATCGCCTCAATGCGCGTCAGCCACTTTACGCTGGCCATGCCGTACCAGCCGGGCACAACCATGCGCACCGGTGCGCCATGCTGCGGCAGCAGCGGCAGATCGTTCATCTCGTAGACCAGCATGACCTCCGGCTGCATGGCATGGGCGACCGACAACGACCTGCCATAGTCATGCTCGCCATGGGCATCCTCGCCATGGTCGGCACCATAGAATGCAAGTTCAATTGCTGACGCATCTATTGCAACGCCGTCGAGCGCATCCGACAGTCTGACCCCGGTCCATTTGGCCGTGCTGACCGCCTCGTGCTGCCAAGGCATGCTCTGATATCGTTGATCGATATTGGCCCGGCCATTGCCGGCACACTCAAGAGTGACCGTCTGGCTCACCTGCGGCAGCGCCTTAAGGTCAGCCAGTGACAGTTCGACCGCCTTATCGACAAGGCCGCCAATTTGCAGCTTCCAGCTCTCGGCTTCCAGATACGGATAGTCAAAGTGGGTCAGGAGATAGTGCATCCCGACCGGCGTCACATCATAGCGCAACATCTCCAGCGCAATGCCAGAATTGCGGTTAGCCAGCGTCACTTCTTCCCGCGAAAAGTCACCTTGCTTATGGTCTCTCAACTTGCTCATCAATCCTGTTTTCATGCTGGTGCCAGCGGATGCCTGTTGGCAGCACACCGAACCGTCAGCAGAGCCAGCAGTCAAGGTCTTTTCGGCAGCGCGCCTGTGAGAAAATAGATGGTCACAGCCTAAGGATTTGGTCTACCTTGATCCACACTGGCGCGGCCGGGGGCAAACACGCGGGCGGGAGGACACAAGTGGGGTTGATGCTGCAAAGCCTGTGCGGTCTCGTCGTGATCCCGCTGGTCGCCTGGCTGTTGTGCGAACACCGTTCTGCCATGCCGGCCGGTCAGGCTGCCAAAATTGCTGCCGGTGGCATCGCGCTGCAGTTCCTGATCGCCGGCCTGTTCATACTGGTCCCGCAACTCAGCTGGTTCTTTGATGTGCTGGCAGGCGCCGTCGCCGCGCTGCAGACGGCAACCGGTACCGGCATGAAATTCCTTTTTGGCTATCTGGCGGGTGGTCCCACACCGTTTACCGTCACTGATCCCGGAAAAGGATTCGTGCTGGCGCTGCAGGCGCTGCCGATCATTGTGATGATGAGCGTTCTGGCCCGGATCTTGTACCATTGGGGCATCCTGCAGAGAATTGTCGGGCTGCTGGCATGGCTGCTGCGCCGCAGCATGGGTGTGACCGGACCGGTTGGCACTGTCGCGGCTGCCAACGTGTTTGTTGGCATGGTGGAAGCGCCGATTTTGGTGCGGCCGTACCTGGCCAAAGCCAGCCGCGGCGCCCTGTTCGCGATGATGACCACCGGCATGGCCACTGTCGCCGGCACCGTGATGGCCTTGTATGCGACATTTCTGGAACCGGTGCTGAACGGCGCTGCCGGCCATATTCTGCTGGCTTCGCTGATGAGCGCGCCGGCAGCTCTGGTGATCGCCAGGCTGATGGTGCCATGGACAGATGATGAAGACGCCGGTGAAGTCACCGAGATCGACCAACCCTACCAAAGCAGGTCACTGATGGAAGCAATTGCCACCGGCACCACCGATGGCGTCCGGCTGGTTGTGTCGGTTGCCGCCATGCTGGTGGTCATGGTGGCACTGGTCGCACTGGTTGACATGGCCTTGTCGGCGGCCGCCTCGCCTTTCGGCGCAGCCATTTCAGCCGAGCGGATATTCGGCTGGGTCATGACGCCTCTCGCTCTTCTGACCGGCATCCCCTGGGGCGAAGCTGCCCAGGCGGGCCAGCTTATCGGGGTCAAAACCGTTCTCAATGAACTGATCGCCTACCTGCAACTGGCAGACACCGGCACCACCGTGCTGTCGGACCGCAGCCGGCTCATACTGACCTATGTTCTTTGCGGGTTCGCCAATTTCGGGTCACTCGGCATCATGACCGGCGGGCTGCTGGCCCTGTGCCCGGATCGACGCGCGGATATACTGTCTCTCGGGCCCCGGTCGCTGGTCTCCGGCCTGCTTGCCACCTTGATGACCGGCGCTGTAATCGGTGTCATGACACCGCCATGACCCTTGTGTCCCGGCATCAGAGGCTCACTGCCTGCCGACCGCCGCGCATGATCATGCAAGCCGTTCGGCTATGTCACTGCCGGCCGCGCCGGTGTCCGCGGCCACGTTGGAGCCCGTGGTGCAGCAGGCCCAGGCCAATGCCGACACCGATGTTCGGACGTCGGTCATATTCATCGTAGTCGTCGTAATCGTCATAGTCGTCAAAGTCACCGTCATCGCGATACTGAGGTCTGCGGCGCTTGGTCTTGCTCACTCGTTTCGGCTTTTTCGGCGCCGCGTACAGTGCAACCCGCTTGCAGTGCTTGCGGCCGGAAATGCCCAGGCGGGCCAGCCGCGCCGGGGACAGGCCGTACAGCGCCGTGAATACGTCACTCAGATCATCGCCACCTTCATAGCCGTCCTGTTCGACAAACCGGCGCAGCGCTGCCTGGGTCTTCGGCCCGTCAATACCGTCCGGGCGGCCAACCTTCAAACCCTGACCCGCCAGACCAAGCTGCACGGCCATCAGCAGCGGATCGACCCGGCCGGTGGCCTGTTGGTCAAAGACATCTATCGCCAGGCAGTTGGAGGCGCGTTGCGACATTCGCCGCGGCAGCCTTGAGCCGAGTATCCAGGTTTTCCTGTCGCCGGGCTGAAGCGACACCTGGCTGTGGCAGATCTGTTTGCCGCGCCCGCTGTACAGGCATCGCCAATCGTCCGGTTCGCCGGATCCCAGCACTGTGCCGTGCAACACACCGGTCAGAAACAGTGGCCCCTTGTAGATCCCCTCGCCTTCATTCTGCACTTCAAGTTTGTAATTGCAGGTCTTGCCGCGCCGGCATTTCTTGCCCTGCGCCAGCTTGATGGACAGCCTGGCATCAACCGGGTCATAGGCTTCAACCGCAATGCGGGATGTATCCCGTTCGACCTTGACAGGATCCCGTTTCACCACTTCTTCGCCCTTGGTCACCACAACAACCAGTTCCCGTCCAATCAGCTCATCAGGCAGCTCGACCCGATGACGGCCCGGCTTTGGCTTGTCCGGCCTTTTTGGGGTCGGATCTGCCTGCGGCTCCCGTTCCTTTTCCGGACGTTCGGTCTCAGGCTTGTCATCGCTGACGCGAACCGGCGGGATGTCGAGTTCAACCACCCGGCCCGGTTCTTCCTCTTCAACCTGTTCAGGCTCTTCGGGAACAGCAGTCACCTGGATGTCCGGCACTTCCTCTCCGTCCGGTGTCCGGAACGAAATCGACGCGCCTGGGACCGGCTCGCCTTCGGTCTGGATATCAATATCGACGATCACTGCATGTGCCGGCGGCGCCAGCAGCATGCCGGCGGAAACCAACAGACCCCACAAAACACCGTGCTGCTTCATCGTGATCAACTCCTGTTCCTGGCAGGGTATGAGCCCCTGCACGTTCGTTATCCGAGTTTCAGGCTGAAACGCGCTTCGCGCTCGGCCCCGTTCTTGTGCCTGGTAATCAGCCTGATCGTCCATTGCTTGGCGCCCTTGAAAACGCCGGCCGGCAATTCAATCAACGTATCCTTGTCCACCGGCTTAAGTATCTTCCGGTTCACCTCGAGCCATTTTTTGGGGTCTGTTCCTTTCCCCAGCCGAATGACAGCCTCCTTGAAGTCATCGGCATCACTCGTGCCCAGAACACGCAGTACCGGCTTGCCGCTTCGGGTGATGACTTTGACCCCGCTTATCCGGCTTTCATTGAAGAAATCCGGATCGGCGGCCAGTGCAGCGGTCGCATCCAGCAGCCCATAGCCGGTATAGTTGTCGACGCCCGGCGTCTCGATGTCGCGGGCTGAATGCAGCACCATGCGGACCGCCTGATCGGCGGTGAGTTTCGGGTTGCCGGCCAGGATCTCCGTGATCGTGCCGGTGACGATCGGCGTTGCAAACGAGGTGCCGCTGGCCCGGTAATAGGACCGGTCTTCGCCCAGAATGCCTTCACCGCGCTTGTATTTGACGCCACGGATCAGCGACAGCAGATCGGTGCGCCTGGCCCGCAGGCTCAGCACGTCCACGCCCGGAGCGGCAATGTCGACCAGCGGTCCCCAGTTGGAAAACCCGGCCCGCCTGTCTTCGCGGTCCGTCGCCGTCACGGTGACGACACCGCGCAGGCCGGCGGGTGAAAAATCAGCCACCGACTTTCCCGAGTTTCCGGCTGCGACAACAACGATGGCCCCGCGGCTGCGGGCATGGTCGATGGCCAGTTGCTCAACCTTGGTGAGCGTGCGGCCGCCCAGGCTGAGATTTATGATCCGTGCGCCGTGCTCAGCAGCATAGTTTATCGCCTCTGCCGCCATGGAGGCATAGCCCCGGCCAAACGCATCGAGCGCTTTCAGGGGCATGATCCTGGCGGACGAACTGATGCCTGAGATACCGATGCCGTTGTTCTGCGCCGCCGCGATGACGCCGGCTACGAACGTGCCGTGACCATCGTAGTCCCACGGCTTGTTCCGGTTGCGCACAAAGTTCCAGCCGACAATGTCGTCAACATACCCGTTATTGTCATCGTCGATGCCATTTCCCTGCACCTCGTTCGGGTTGGTCCATATCCGGTCGTGCGAGATGTCGGGATGATACCAGTCCAGCCCCGTATCAATGACGGCAACCGTGACGTCTTCCGCCGTGGGCGGCTTTTTCTGCCACTGGGGAAGTTTCTCCTCTTCGAAACCGACCCGCTTGATAGCCCACTGATTGTCGAATTTCTGGCCCCACAGCCCGGAACTTTCATAAAGCGGATCCCCGGCCTCCTCCTTGTTGCGGCACGGGTCGGTTTCGACGAACTCGGTCTCTTGCCAGTCAGAGGCATTGCGGGTGAATTCGTCGACATGGCGCCCCGGCACACTGACCACATGAACTCTGCTGTCGCCGATGGAGAAGTTGCGGTTGATGCATATCCTGGCGCCCTGCGGGGCCAGTCTTACCGGCAGTCGTTGCCAGTTGGTCGACGTTGCGACGACGAGTTGCGGATTTTGCCTGGCAACCCGGGCGGTCCTGGTGGCGGCGGGCTGTTTTGCGGCCACGTCATCATCCGGGCTCTTGTCGTCGGGCACTTCGGTTAGGGTGATGCCGTGCAGATCATCATCTGCCTGCGGGGTCACTGACAGCAAAAGCTGTCCGTCATCTCCCAGTTCGGCACCGTCAACGTCAGCTGCGAAATGTTCCGGGCCGGTGAGATTTGCGTCTGGCGCCGGACCGCCCGGCAGATCAGGTTCCGCGCCCAGCAATCTGACGGTGGCGCCTTGCAGAGGTTCGCCACTGTCTTCATTGACAAGAACCAGGGAAACCAGTGTCTCCTGTGCTTTGACCAGTCCAAGTTCCGGTGGTTTTTCCTCCTGATCCGTTTCGGAAGATTTCGTCGCAGATGGTGGTTGTTTCTCGGTATCGGCAGGTTGCTTGGGCGCCTCTGGCGACGGCGCACCCGTTTCAGGTGCAGGCTGAGCGGGCACCCCTGTCAGCACCGGCACCGGAATACAGTCCGGTATCTCATCGGCTGGTGTTTGTCTCGCTTCCGTCGACGGGGCTGGCGTCGCGACCCGGTCCTTGTCGATACTCTCCAGAATCTGTCTGCCGCTGGTGTAGAACACCGAAGCCACGCAGAGATTGGGATCACTGTAGGAGACGGCAAAGCCCTGTGCAGATGCAGGACCGGTGCCGGGAAGACAGAACAAGGCGGCCGGTATGCTCCACAACACCCGGCGAAACACGGATGCGCATACCACCTTCATGGTCCCGAAAATCACCGGGCATGTTGTTTCCAAAACGGGTTCCAGACGCATCTTAACCGCCGTTTGTTAAGTCTGACGTGACCGAACCATCACGTCAATTCATGGCAAACTCGCGTCACACCCATTGCCCGGCATCTTGTTTTATCCACATATGCGGTAATTGTATGACCGCTCAAACCGCACATGGGCCGGAGCCTGTGGTGCCGAAGCGGCGGATTTCCGGCGGGATGGTCCCGAAAATGCTAAATTGGCCGGTGCTGCCGGTTGTCAGGCTCGCTTGATGAGCCCGATGAGAAACAGCAGGATAATCGCTCCTATGGTGGCATGAATGATGGCTGCGATGATGCCGCTGCCAATTGACACGCCGATGGCCGGGAAAATCAGCCCGGCGATGAAGGCCCCGACGACACCAACCACGATGTTGCCGATCAGACCAAAACCGTAACCCTTCATGATCTGACCTGCCAGCCAGCCGGCCACGGCGCCAACCAGCAGCAGGACCAGGAGACTTTCGATACCCATGGTGACGTTCTCCAATTGCTCTGCGGGGGCACTGTAGGGCGATTCCGGCTTTTGCAACATCGAAACTGCGTCGGCATCGCCGGGCCTGGTTCCGCCGGTCATTTGCCATCCGGCCCGGCACCGGCGGCAATCCACAGGTAAATCGCCCAAAACGGCCATCTGTACGCGCTTCAGCCAGCCTCATCTGAGTATTATCTCGATTTGCGGCAATGCTGTGCAGTTCATGACTGCAATGGTAGTGCCGCACACTTAAATGGCCATACTTGGCCTTTTTTTGGACTCACTTTGCACTGAATCGACGACTGTACTTGAAACTGCAGAAAAGCCCGTAGTTTTGCTGAACGTGCCGCGATTTAGTGCACGCTAGGTAAGAATCGTATTTTGTTGATAAGTTAACATCGCCACATAATCGCCAGTATACGAACATAGTTTTACCTAATTCTTTACTCGTTTAAACCTGATTCGAACGGCACAATCTGCACCCTGAAAGTGGGATGGCACGGCGTTTAAAGTACGTACCCGTACGTATT
>JBCCVY010000151.1:0-8310 GCA_039194725.1 Pseudomonadota bacterium | reverse complement strand
AGTTCGACCACGTAACGGCGTTTGAGGAAGACCTGGTACTGGTGGCGAAGAAGGATCACCCGCTGATTGAAAAAACGCAGCCGCTGCCACCGACAATCATCGCATTTGAACAAGGCTGTCCGCACCGCAAGAGACTGGAGACCTGGTACGAACAACGTGGCGACATGCCGAGGCACACCATCGAGTTGTCGTCCTATCACGCGATGCTGGGATGTGTCGTGGTCGGCATGGGCGTCGCCCTGATGCCTGAGAGCGTGCTGGATACATTTCCCGAAAACCACCTGTTAAGCCGGCACAAGCCACCGCCGGGACTGAACAAGGCTGCAACCCTGCTCATCTGGCGCAAAGGTGCCGCGTCGTCGAAGATCGACGCCCTGATCCACGTTCTCGCTGGTTGATCGAGTTGGCGCCTTGGCAGGGCCGGCAGCCTAGGGCCAATCGCAGATCCTCGACGGCAGGTCTTCCACTGCCACCTGGTCTTCGCTGGTCACCTTGCCGCGCACTGAAATGCCGGCGGCGTGCACGCTGTCCGGTGATCCCGACACCAGCGGATGCCAGGCATACAGCGGTTTCTCCTCCCAGATCAGCCGGTAGGCGCAAGTATCCGGCAGCCAGCCAAGTTCGGTGACATTGCCCGGGTCCAGCTTGATGCAGTCATCGACAATGTCGTGCCGGTTTGCGTAGCTCTTGCAGCGGCATGTGTCACAATTGAGCAGCTTGCAGCTCACGTCGGTTGTATATATATCTCCGGTGTCTTCATCTTCCAGCTTGACGAGGCAACAGCGGCCGCAGCCGTCGCACAGAGATTCCCATTCCTTGCGCGACATATCGGCAAGCTTCTTGACCTCCCAGAACGGGGCTGAGGATTTCATGTGTCAACGCTCAAGATCATGTGAAGCTGCAAAGTTGTTCAAGTGTCTGTTTTAAGTTAGGGTCTCAGGGTCAGGATACCGGTTGATACCGGCTCAACACCGCACCTGACAATACCGGAAGCAAGAGATTGATTGAGAATTCGATACTCAGGAAATTTTTCCAGTTCTTCATGAAGCTGGACGAGTTGTTTTCCCACTATGCCTTCGAGCTTCACGACGCTCTCAGACGCGGCTGGCTTGCCTATTCCCAGTTTCTCATGCGCTTCCGGGTCACCGGCTTCAAGCGGGTCATCGTTGATCTGTTCGACGACGCAGCAACCTTCGGCACTGTTTTTGCCCTCGGCGTGATTACCGTTGCGCTGCCGACACTGAACGAAACCGATGACATCTGGAATTCAGGCCGCCAGTACGCAGTCACGTTTACTGACATCAACGGCGAAATCATCGGCAAACGCGGCGTGCTGCAGGATGACGCCATCCCGCTGGAGGAAGTGCCTCCGCATCTGGTCAAGGCCGTGCTGGCGACCGAAGATGTCCGCTTCTTCCAGCATTTCGGCGTCGATGTGGTGGGCACCTTCCGCGCCATGATTGCCAATGCCAAGGCGCAGGATGTTGTCCAGGGCGGTTCGACCCTGACCCAGCAGCTGGCCAAGAACCTGTTTCTGTCACCTGAACGATCGCTGCGCCGAAAGGTCCATGAGGCGTTCCTGGCGCTGTGGATCGAGGCCCGGCTGAGCAAGGCTGAAATCCTCAAACTGTACCTGGACCGTACCTATCTCGGCGGCGGCACCTACGGCATGGAAGCGGCAACGCAGTTCTATTTCGGCAAGTCGGTACGCGATGTGAGCCTGCCGGAAGCAGCCATGCTGGCAGGCCTGTTCAAGGCACCGTCGACCTATGCCCCGCACGTCAACCGGAAAGCCGCGATCGCGCGCGCCAATGTTGTTCTGGGCCGAATGCTGGATACCGGCTACATCACGCAGGGCCAGTTCCTGGAGGCCAGTCAGAACCCGGCCAAGGCGGTGGAAAACGACATCTTTGCAAGCCCGAACTACTTTCTCGACTGGGCCTACAAGGAAACGCTCGCCGTCATGGAGGAGCAGAACCTGACGGACGACTATGTGGTCGAGGTCAAGACCACCATCGATCTGGCGATGCAGAAAGCCGCGAAACTGGAAACCGCCAACATGCTGGCGGCCGAAGGGGAACGCTACAACGCCTCGCAGGCAGCGCTGGTCTCCATGACACCGGCAGGCGCGGTGAAGGCCATCGTCGGCGGCCACAATTACGAAGAGAGCCAGTTCAACCGGGCCACCGATGCGTTGCGCCAGCCCGGGTCTGCGTTCAAACCGTTTGTCTATCTGGCTGCCCTGCTCGATGGCATGACCCCGGAAACGTCAATTGTCGATGCGCCGATTTCCATCGGCAGATGGTCACCGCGCAACTATTCCCATCGCTACGCGGGACGCACCAACCTGATGACCGCCCTGGCGAAATCCTACAACACCGTGCCGGTCCGCATCATGACCCGGGTCGGGCGCAAGAAGATCATCGAGGCCGCCAAGCGTGTCGGCGTCGAGGCCGAACTGCTGTCGGTGCCGTCAATGGTGCTGGGCGCGAACGGCATGACGGTGCTGGATATCACCCGGGGCTATGCCACTTTCGCCAATGGCGGCAGGCTGAGCAATCCACACACAGTGCTGGAAATCCGCCGCGCATCGGGCGAGATCATTTACAACCGCAGGCGCCATGCGCCGCCTGAACGCCAGGTGATTCCGGCATCGGTTGCAGGTGACCTGACCCGGATGATGGGTCAAGTCATTAAAGCCGGCACCGCCAGGCGGGCGGATCTGGGCTATACCCCGGCGGCCGGCAAAACGGGCACTACCCAGAGTTACCGTGACGCCTGGTTCGTCGGCTACACCGGCAAGTACGTCACCGGTGTCTGGTATGGCAATGATGACTACACGCCGACCCGCAGGGCCACCGGCGGGTCGATCCCGGCGCGCACCTGGAAAGCCTACATGCTGCGCGCCGACCGGGCCAAGCGACCGATATCGCTGCTCGGCCTGCCGGCTGAAGAAGAACACTTTGCGTTCCTGGAAAGCAACCGCAACACGCTGGACAATATCGGCGGCCCGGAAGTGGAGGTTGCAGCGGTGCAGACCGAGGAGCAGATCCAGACCGACGGATCAGGTGACGGCACCGGCGAGGACGCCGTCGTCAACGTGCTCAGGGACATGTTCACCCTGTTCAAGAATGAAGACAGCAAGCTCAAGGTAATCAAGCGCAAGCGCAACAAAAAGGCTCGCCGGACAACGAGAAACCGGCGTGCCGAGAAACGGCGTCTGCGCCGTGGAACCGTTCGCAAACGCAATTCCAGAAGATTGCGCGAATTGCTTCAGTCGCGTTAGAGAATTAGCCTGTGGATCAGGTTGATTCTTGCCACAACCTGGCGCGCGATGAACTATAAAGGTGTAGGAAAGTTTGAACCGGTTTCGGGAGCGGTAGCGTGCTCAATGTGACAACCGGCCTTTTTACCAGCGTTGTGAAGACATGAATCCATCAGTCAGATTTGCGGTTAGTGTTCTGGTTGGTGTTACCGTGGGCATTGTCAGCGCCCGTTACATGACAACCGAGCAAAGCCCGTTTTTCACGGAACAGTACGGCAACTGGAACAATTGGCCGGTAGCCGGAAACCCGGCAAACAATCCCTACACGCAGGCGAAATTCATTGCCAACGGCCAGTTGCCGGAACACTTCAGTGAAGTGCTGACATTTTACCGCAACCAGGACGACGAAGGTGACAAGCTGACTGAGGACTGCACGTATCTGATGTCGATAAACCGGCCAACCGCACGCAGGTGGTCGATTTCCCTGACCGGAAACTCCGGCGGCAACCCGCAATTGATGACCCAAGACGACATCATCTCCATGGGCGAGAAGGTGACCGTCGTGTTGTCCGCCTCGCCACAACCGGGCAACTGGCTGCGGATGTCGAATGCCGACGATCCGCGGGTTGTGTTTCGCTTGTATGACGGTGATACGATCACCGCCCAGGGTCCAACCGGCGGCACGCTGGGCCTGCCCAGTCTGACGCGAGTATCCTGCTCATGACATCAACAAGATCATTTTGGGCCCTGTTCACCGTGCTGACGGCCGTAGCAGCTCATCTTTGTTACATCCTGTTTGTGCCACCGCAGCAGTTTCAGACGAAACTGGATGCCATACACACCGAAAACGGCATCAACAAGCTGACACTGGCGGCACCGGGAACGGCAGCGGCCAGCATCGCGGAATACCCCGGCGAACTGATCTATGCGGTTTGCCTGTTTGACCTGTCTACCGGGCCGCTACGCATCAATGCGCGGGTGCCCGAACAGTACTGGGCGCTGGAAGTCTACAATACCCGTGGTGGAACCATCTACACGCTGAATGACAAGCAGGCGCCGCGCCGGCAGTTCAGCCTCTACCTGTATGATGATGACCCCGATCCGGAGGCCATTGTGAATGCGGCAAATTCTGTTGGAAGCAGCATCAATTCGATAACCGTGCTGACCGGCACCCAGACCGGCATAGTGGTTATCCGTTCCGCCGCAGCAAATCAGCTTGAGACTGCAAGATCGGCGGAGGCATTGCAGAATACCTCGTGCTCGCTGGCCACCAGCTAGCGCAAAGCTCAGTTATTGAATCGTTTGATGGCACCAAACCAGCCCATCTGCTTCGTTGCGCTAGTGAGTGCGCTCAGTTGCTGAAGCGCGGGCTGACTGTTCAAACGGGTTTTCGCGACGCTCTCTTCTCACCCCCGGAAAGATGATTACCTCGCAATCGCCCTCAGACGCCGGTTGTCGGGGCGCGCTTTTTCGATGCAGGGTCAAAAAGTCCAGTACATTTGTCATTGCCGTTGGCACCTTGAGGCCTCTGATTGCAGGTACTCATGCGATTAGGCAACTGGTTTGGTTAAAAATTGACTAACCTTGGTGGCTGGCATGGCATTAAGGTGACAGCCGGACGCCGCCACTGCCGGAGCGACATGGGTTCAACTGAACCCGTGATGTTGCTTCAGTGCTTTGAGAACGATCAGTTTTATGATCGTTGATCGACCCAATCAGAACCCATACCGATCTAGCGCAAAAATGCCTTGCCCTCGCGGTCTTCCACCTCCAAAACCCAGATATCCGGATCATATCCTGCCTGCCTGGCCAGATACTCATCAACCTGGCTTTCCGGGACCGCTGTCTCAAAACGAGGTTCGAAGATCCGTTCGCCCCGCTCATCCAGCAGTGGCCCCGCCGGCGGGCCCATGAGCCAGACCTCATCATTGCTGATTCGAATGCAGACAAAAATGCTGCCGGCATCCAGGGCACCTTTGCGCACAACCACGCACGGCAGCGCCGCAAGGTCGCAGCGTTTGCGGTAGCCGGACACCCAGATGTCGGTTTTCACTGACATGCTGAGTGTCCCGTGACTAGGAACAGGGGCTCATTGAGCCGCAAAGCTTGCCTGGTCATTTGTGCCCTGAAGTTCCTGCAACAGTTCGTCCGACACATCGCCGGTCACCGGCCAGCCCCTGTCCGCCTCAAAGGTGCGGATGGCGATCCTTGTCTGCTCTCCCAACTGACCATCGATCCTGCCAGGGGAATATCCCAGCTTTGCCAGCGCCGACTGCACCTGGTGCACTGCGATGCTGGTATTGCCGGCATCGTTCAAGCGACTTGCAAACTGAATGTGGTCAAGCACCGGGCGCGTCACGGCACCGGTTACGGCCAGGCCGTTGAGGGCCTGGTACTTGCGAACCGCGTCCCGGGTATCGGCGCCGGCCAGACCGTCCACCACACCGTCATAAAGCCCCAGCGAGGCCAGTTCACGCTGCGCCAGAAGCACCAGGGATGGTTCCGGCTCGATATCCGGAGGCAGCGGGATTTCGGCTTCACCGGCGGTCTCGGTCTGCAGAATAAGTTGCGCCAGGGGATCGTGCGCAAGTCTTCTGGAAGACGAAGACTTGACCTCGACATTTACCCGGGCCGACGGAAAGAACCCGGTACTATGGCCCGCCGGAGCTTCATTCGACACTTCCTCAATCACCGGCGCCGGTGCTGCTGCGGTGCGTTCAAACACGGGATGTTCGCCCGACAGCAGGTTCATCGACACTGATCCCGCCAGAAACGCCGCCAGTCCGGTGACAACGATCAGGACGCCGGTGCGCGGTCCGCGCATTTCGCCGGTATCGTCATAATCCTGGTCCATCGGGCCTCCTGCCACGGGTTTTCGGTTGCGATCTGGGTTCGATTTTCCATTGATGCCACAACGGGGTTAACACAGCCTTGCCTGAGGGCGATAATTCCGCAGCCGGATATCACAAAAATGCCCGAAAACTGCTAAGCCTCGAGTGCCGTCATGCAATTTGATTAAAATTTTATTCAAATATGACTCAAATGCTTTTTATGTATTTTATCTGCATGAAACAAGAACCATCCATAGTTGCACCATGAATATTTGGATCAACCGAATGTCATGGGGATTTAGATGGGTATTACAAGAGTTTTGATCATCGGAATGGCAGCGCTGATACTGGCGCCGATGCCGCCTGAAGACACAAGCGTGCCGGCACACCAGCCACCGGCGGCTGATCTGCAGCCACATCAGCTGGTTTCGGTGGCCATCGGCACTTTCACTGACGTCAGTTCCTTCTGCGAACGCCAGCCAGTGACCTGCAGGGCAATGAGCGATGTGGCGTCAATTGCCCAAGCCAAGGCAAAGTACTCAATGCAACTGGCATATGAGTGGGCCGCCGGCAGCACGACCGAGACCAAGCCCGCTCACCCGGGTGCAGACAACGCACTACCGGTTTCCGGCACTGATCAGGAAAACCCTCAGTTTCCCGAACCGGACGCAGCCGGCGTAAAGAGCATCGGCGACCTGCTCGAGAATTCGTCAGCCGATTCATTGATCACCGGTTCGACAAGGAAAGTCGCCGGCGCTGACAATGGCACCAATACACTGCGTATCGACGACCTGCTGCCGGACTGGCGAGGTCCTGAACCGAGCCAGCAGGGCTAGGCACCTGATTAAAAACCCCACCCGGCATCCCAACCGGGCTCCTGGGCCGCAAAGCACACCTGCCCTTAGTGTTTTGCGGCCTTTTTTTTGTTGCCGGCACCACACATATCAACCATGACCGGATAAACCTGGACAACCGGGCCGGCTAACACCAGGTGCGATACCGCGACGGGTTGTTATCGTTGCCGCGACCCATTATCGAATAGGCGAACAGCCGACTGTTTCAGGCTTCAAGGAGTTCTCAGCATTGAGCGAACCAAGTTTTGACCAGCTACTTGATGATTTCGAGTTCCTCGACGACTGGGAGGAGCGCTACAAATACGTGATCGAACTGGGCCGTGCGCTTGAGCCTCTTGAAGATGAGGCGCGGATTGCCGGCAACAAGGTTCAGGGGTGCGCGAGCCAGGTCTGGCTGGTGTCGGAAACCGACAATTCCGGCGCGCGGCCGGTGTTGAGATTCCGTGGCGACAGCGACGCGTTGATCGTCAAGGGACTGATCGCAATCCTGCATATTCTGCTGTCCGGGCGGACGCCGCGTGATATCGTCGAGACCGATGTGCAGGCGGCCCTTGCCAAATTGGGCCTGCACGAAGCGCTGACACCGCAAAGATCCAATGGCCTTGCCGCCATGATTTCCCGGCTCAAGGCTGACGCTGCATTGTTGTCAGCGTAACCCTTCGAGTTGATGCGCTAGACCGCAAGGCAATCCGGTTCGCCCTGATCGCATTGCGACAGGTCAATCTGCAGGCTTGCAGCGGGAATGCAGGCATCGAAACCCAGCACCTGCCTGATCGATCCGTCTTCAGCCGCAAACGGCAACCGCAACCAGAACTGCACCAGGTGGTCCTTGGTAATGCGGGGCGATTTGATCGCGCCCTGCATCGGCAGCCCGGTCTCGACAACAGATGCGCAGGCGCGCTGCCAATAGCCGGCGCTGGACATCCTTTCAAGTTCATTGACCGGAAGTCCGGTAATTTCCCGGTCAAACACATCGCGCAGCTGCGTGCCGGCCAGCCGGACACGAAACCGGCCGGACTTTTCCACGTCGATCAGGCTTATGTTGGGAAGCAGCTGCGGGATTGCGACGGGGGTAAACTGCTGCCGGGACGGTATCGCGCCGTCAATGCTGCAGGACAGCCAGTAGTCAAACAGTTCACATTGCGCAGGCACAACCAGTTGCGCCCTGAAATCCTCAAAATCGCCGACCACAGTCAAGTCCGTCCCTCTAAGCCGCAGCATGTCCTAACGTACTGGCCTAAATCGGATCAGTACCGGAAACGCCCCTGTTCGCCCTGTGACGGATATTGGCCATCGCGCGACTGATCCGCAAGGGACACGATGGAGATCAGGATGAAATTAATAAAAACAGCATGCGCCT
>JBCCVY010000150.1:0-8350 GCA_039194725.1 Pseudomonadota bacterium | reverse complement strand
TTCTTGATGAACCGACCGAGGGCATACAGCCGTCAATTATCAAGGATATAGAACGTGTCATATCTTTGTTGCGTGAACGCGGCGGTATGAGCATCCTGCTGGTTGAACAGTATTTCGAGTTTGCCCGTGCATTGGCAGATACCTATGCGGTCATGGAGCGCGGTGAAATCATCATGTCAGGCGAAATGAGCGGCGCTGACGAAACCGCTATTTTGAAGCATATGACGATCTGATGGAGACTTTCTTGCCGTCCAGCAGTGCAGAAAAAAGACGCAAAGCCGGGCTCAGACTGGTAGCAGATGGCGGCCAAACGCTGAGCAGTCAGCCGCTGCAGCGGTCGCGGGGTTCGTTGCGTATCTCCTTTAAGCCGTCGCACAGTGGCCGCACGGCGCTGGGCAAATTATATCAGCAGGGCTGCCTGAAGGCGCGCCTGCCGAAACAAACAACACCCGCTCATCAAGCCGTAATGATCAACACTTCAGGCGGTTTGACCGGTGGAGATGCACTGACCATAAATGCGGCCTGGCAGCCGGAAACCAGTGCAGCCATCACTACGCAGGCGTGCGAACGCATCTACAAGTCCACCGGCGAGGATGCCACTATCACTTCGCAGTTGATGGTCAGTGAAAATGCAACCGGTTGCTGGCTGCCCCAGGAAACAATTTTGTTCGAAGGTGCCAGGCTCAGCCGCAGAACACATGTGAAGCTGGTGGAAAGCTCCACTTTCATTGCCTGCGAAGCTGTGATCATCGGGCGCCCGGCCATGGGAGAATACGTACATGCCGCCAGCCTGCGCGATGAGTGGATAATCGAGCGCGATGGCGCGATCGCGTTCATTGACCGCGTAAATCTGACCGGAGACGTTTCCGCACTGCTTGATAAGGCAGCCATTGCAGGTGGCGCGCGGGCGTTTGCCAGCGTGATAACGGCAGGTCACGATACCGGACGTCATTGTGAGGTGGCTCGACAGGTCATTGACGAGCACGGCGCGTTCGGCGGCAGCAGTGATCTGGACGGGGTATGTCTGACCCGGGTTCTGGCACCAACCGGCCATGAACTTCGTAGAACACTGATGCCGTTACTTGCCGGCCTGTGCGGAACCGAGTTGCCGCGGGTGTGGACATGTTGATTGCAGAAAGGAGAGCGCAGTGAACCTGACACCGCGTGAAAAAGACAAATTGCTGGTTTCCATGGCCGCCATTGTTGCCCGCCGCCGCCTGGAGCGCGGCGTCAAGCTGAACTACCCGGAAGCCGTTGCGCTGATCTCTGACTTTGTCGTCGAGGGCGCCCGTGACGGCACCAGTGTCGCACAGCTGATGGCGGACGGAGCTGCGGTCATTACCCGCGACCAGGTCATGGAGGGCGTCGCAGAGATGATCCATGACGTGCAGGTCGAGGCAACTTTTCCCGATGGCACCAAGCTTGTGACCGTGCACGAACCGATCAGATGAAAGAGGCGATTTGAACCATGATCCCCGGTGAATACATCATTCAAGATGGTGATATCGTCCTGAACAAGGACAGTGCAGTGACGACGCTTCTCGTTGCCAACGCCGGTGACCGGCCGGTCCAGGTCGGCTCACATTATCATTTCTTCGAAACTAACCCGGCGCTTGAATTTGAGCGCGACAAGGCGCGCGGTATGCGGCTGGACATTGCGGCAGGAACGGCCGTCAGGTTCGAGCCCGGCCAGAGCCGCGAAGTCCAACTGGTGCCCATGGCAGGGACCCGTCGGGTCTACGGCTTCAACCAGAAAGTCATGGGGGACCTGGACTGATGCCGACATCCCTTTCACGCTCCAGTTATGCGGCCATGTATGGCCCGACCGCCGGAGACAAGGTCCGGCTGGCCGACACTGAGCTGTTCATCGAGGTCGAAAAAGACCTCACGATCTATGGCGAAGAAGTGAAGTTCGGCGGCGGCAAGGTCATTCGCGACGGCATGGGCCAGTCACAGGTCACCCGTGCCGCCGGCGCCGTCGATACGGTCATAACCAACGCCCTGATTGTCGATCACACCGGAATCTACAAGGCCGACATAGGTCTCCGTGACGGCCTGATTGCCGCCATCGGCAAGGCCGGCAACCCGGATACGCAGCCCGGCGTCGATATCATCATCGGTCCGTCCACCGAAGCCATTGCCGGAGAGGGCAAGATACTCACGGCAGGCGGCTTTGACGCGCACATCCATTTCATCTGCCCGCAACAGATCGAAGAAGCCCTGTATTCAGGAGTTACCACCATGCTCGGCGGCGGCACCGGCCCGGCGACCGGCACCAATGCCACCACATGCACACCCGGCGCCTGGCATATTCAGCGCATGATGGAGGCGGCGGAAGCCTTTCCGGTCAATCTCGGGTTTTCCGGCAAGGGCAATGCCTCCTTGCCCGAAGGCCTGGTTGAAATGGTCGAGGCCGGCGCCTGCGCGCTCAAATTGCATGAGGACTGGGGCACCACGCCGGCGGCGATCGACTGCTGCCTGTCGGTGGCTGATGACCTGGATGTCCAGGTGATGATCCACACCGATACGCTGAACGAGTCCGGCTTTGTCGAGAACACCGTCGCTGCCATCAAAGGCCGCACCATGCACGCCTTCCATACCGAAGGTGCCGGCGGCGGGCACGCGCCGGACATCATCAAGGTGTGCGGCGAGCCCAATGTCATTCCATCGTCCACCAATCCGACGCGGCCTTACACCGTCAATACCGTGGACGAGCATCTCGACATGCTCATGGTCTGCCATCACCTGGATGCGTCGATCTCCGAGGACATTGCTTTTGCTGAAAGCCGCATCCGCAAGGAGACCATCGCCGCCGAAGACATCCTGCATGACATGGGCGCCTTCTCGATCATCGCGTCGGACAGCCAGGCCATGGGACGTGTCGGGGAGGTCCTGATCAGGACCTGGCAAACGGCCGACAAGATGAAGCGCCAGCGGGGCCGACTGCCGGACGAGACAGGCGAAAACGACAATCTGCGGGTGCGCCGGTACATTGCCAAATACACCATAAACCCTGCGGTCGCGCACGGCATGTCCGATCACATTGGTTCCGTCGAAGTCGGAAAGCTGGCCGATCTGGTGTTGTGGACGCCGGCATTCTTCGGGGTCAAGCCCGACATGATCCTGAAAATGGGGACCATCGCGGCCGCGCCGATGGGCGATCCCAATGCCTCGATTCCGACCCCGCAGCCGGTGCACTATCGGCCCATGTTCGGTGCCTTCGGCAAGGCAATGCCGCAAAGCCGGGTGACATTCGTTTCCGAGGCCGCCATGGCGGCCGGAGTTGGCGGAAAGTATGGTCTGGCAAGCAAGGTCCTGCCGGTCAAGAACACCCGCCGGATCGGCAAGAAGGACATGGTCCTCAATGATCTCATGCCGTCGATATCCGTCGATCCGGAAACCTACGAAGTTCATGCCGATGGTGAACTGCTGACCTGTGAACCCGCCGACGTGCTGCCCATGGCACAACGGTATTTTCTGTTCTGAGGGCTGTTGTCGATGACCCGGTTACGCGCAATCAAATGTCTGAGTGCCGGAAGTTGGCCGGACGACCCCTTGTGCGCCATCACCTTGAACAAGGATCAGCGCCATCGCAGGCGAATTGCTCTCACTACCGACCGCGGGGTGGAGTTCCTGCTGGATCTGCCCGATGCAGTCCAGCTTTGCCATGGAGATGGCCTGCAACTGGAAGACGGCCGGGTGATCAAGGTGCTGGCCGAAGCCGAGGAGCTTTTGCAGGTGCGCGGACGAGATAGCCATCATCTGCTGCAACTGGCCTGGCATCTCGGCAACCGTCACCTTGAGGCGCAAATTGAGGAAGACCGCATTCTGGTCAGGCGCGACCATGTCATCGCGGACATGCTGAAAGGACTGGGCGCGACAACAGCTGAAGTCATCGAACCATTCAGTCCGCAAGGCGGCGCATATGACGGTCACGGGCAGGGCAACAATCATCATCACTCCCATGCAGGTCAAAGCCATGACCACTAACCACGATCCGGGGCTTTACCGGCTGTTGACGTGGCTGTCGCCGTCCTATCCGGTTGGCGCTTTCAGCTACAGCCAGGGCCTCGAAACTGCCATCGCCCGGGGACTGGTAGCTGACACGTCGTCGTTGCAGGAATGGATCGAATCCTCATTGTCAGGCGGAACCTTGTGGTCGGATGCGGTGCTGTTTGCACGAGCGCATGAAGCGGCATCTACTGCCGGTTCCGGCAGCATGCGCCAGGTGGTCGAGGTCGCCGCAGCATTCCAGCCCTCCGCGGAGTTGCGTATCGAGACCATGGCGCAAGGCGACGCATTTCTGAAGGTGACAATGCAGGCTTGGCCGTGCGCGGCATTCGAAAAGCTCACACGCATCAAGTGCGATGAAATCGCTTATCCGGTGGCAGTGGGGTGTGCCGCCGCCGGCCATGGTATCGGTTTGAATGCTGCGCTCGATGCCTGGCTGCACGCGGCGGTGTCAAACCTGGTCTCCGCTGCCATTCGCCTGGTGCCGCTCGGCCACACCCGGGGCCAGGAAGTGCTTGCATCCGTTGAACCTGCCATTGCGGAAGTGACAGAGCTGGCTCAGGAGGCTTTGCTGCGCGATATGGCGACCAACAATTTTGCCGCCGAGATCTGTTCCATGCGACACGAGACGCAAACAACGAGGTTGTTCCGGTCATGAATTCTTCCAACGGTCCACTGCGCATTGGCATTGGCGGCCCGGTCGGGTCAGGCAAGACGACGCTGACCCAGCGCCTGTGCGAAGCCATGCGGCAACACTACTCCATTGGAGTCGTCACCAACGACATCTACACAAAGGAAGACGCCTTGATGCTGGCCAGGCTCCAGGCGTTGCCGGAGGACCGCATCATTGGCGTTGAGACGGGTGGTTGCCCGCATACCGCCATTCGTGAGGATGCCTCGATCAATCTGGCCGCCATTGCCGACCTGTCGCAACGGCACAGTGATCTGGACGTGGTATTCATTGAATCGGGCGGCGACAATCTTGCAGCCACGTTTTCGCCGGAACTGGCGGATTTGACGCTTTATGTGATCAGTGTCTGCCAGGGTGAGGAAATCCCGCGCAAGGGCGGCCCCGGCATCACCCGTTCCGACCTGCTGGTGATCAACAAGACCGACCTGGCGCCACATGTGGGCGCCGATCTGGAGGTCATGCGGTCAGATGCAGACCGCATGCGCCAAGGTGGCAATACCAGTTTCACAGATTTGAAACGCGGCACTGGCGTTCCGGATATTGTGCGCTTCCTTGTGCAGTCCGGCGGCCTCGACGCGGCCGTAGAGCAGCCGGCGCTTACCCGGCCCTGACCGCCGCCACATGGCCGGCAAAGGCCGGGTCGGCCATCAGTGCCTTGCAGCGCACAAAGCGGCCGTCGGCATAGGCGCGAAAGTCGTCTGCAGGGTTGTCATTGGCCAGTTGGATCAGGCCCCACAGCGTCCACAACAGGTCGCACATGGCCTTGTAGATCACGACGCGGCCGTGTTCGGCCGCGGTCGGCGTGCGGCCGAAATAGGCCTGCAACATCTCGTCGTCCTGGGCAGCGCTGAACTCGCCTTCGACGGACAGATCCCCCAGGTCCCACATCGGGTCGTTCATGCCGGAATACTCCCAGTCCACGATCCACATGCGCTCTTCCGTATCGAGGAAGTTCTCGCACAATGGATCACAATGACATGGCGCCAGCGCTGACGGATGGGCTGCAAGTGCTGTCCGCACGGCTTCCGCTTCTGCCACCACATCATGATAGCCGTCCGGCAAGGCCACGTCCTTGGTGGACAGGATGCCCAGATAGTCATCGATCATCTCGAACAGGTCGAAGCGAAACGGAAATTCCGCCCCCGATGCATGAAGCTTGTGGAAGGCTTCGCCCGCCCTGGCCGGGGCGCCGGCGCGGGTTCGGAAGGCGTCAGGGCTCATGGTTTCAGTACCTTCAATGAACCTGGTGACCATCAGCCCGCTGCTCGCATCGGCATAAAGCACCTCCGGCGAGACACCGGCTTTGGCAGCTTCCTTCGCCGCAACTGCTTCATTGGCCCGATCGATATACTCTTCCGTACCCTTGCCCGGGACCCGCAGGCAGTAGGCGCCGACACGGTAGACAAGATTGGTCAGCCCGCCCAGCCGTTCAATCGGTCCCGAATGGTCTTTCAGTATCTCGATATCCGCCATGGCGGTTCGGGCTGCACTCAGGTCGTCGGTCATCGGGCCATCCTTTAAGGTCGCGGTTTACTGTTTGCGGGACTTGATTATCATGACCCGGCAAATGCGCAAATGCCATGGAGCATCTGATGACGAACACCAAGCACGATGGGCATCTCGGTGCCGTCTATGATGCGAAACAGCCTGAGGAAATCGCCGGTCACTATGACAACTGGGCTGAGACCTATGATGCCGACATGGCGGTTGCAGGTTATCGCCATCCCGCTATCTGCCTGGCCCTGTTGGTCCGCCATCTGCCACGCGGGGCAGAGCCTCTGCTGGATGCCGGTGCAGGCACCGGCCTGGTCGGCGAATGGCTCGGCATCATCGGGTACCCTAGAGTTGAGGCGCTCGACATCTCCGAGGGCATGCTGGCCGTCGCCCGCAAAAAACGCATCTACAGCGGCCTGCATCAACTGGCGCTCGGCGGCCCGTTGCCGTTTGCAGACAATGCGTACTCAGGCGTCATTTCAGCCGGCGTGTTCACCACCGGCCACGTCGGTGCTGACGGTGTCGATGAACTGATCCGCATCTGCCGGTCCGGCGGGGTGATCGTGTTGACGGTCAAGGAGACCTTGTGGTCAGAGGCATTTGCCGACCATGTCGCGGGTTTGCATGACAACGGCACGGTGACCCTTGTCGAGCAGACCTCGCCTTACGTTTCCATGCCGGGAGAACCTGCCACAATCCCGAGCCGGGGGGTCGTGATAAAGGTCTGCTGAACGCCTGGAGCCTGAATTCCGACCAACTGCCTCGACCCGGGCACTGAAATTAATTTTTCAGTCCAAACAGCGAAGAAACATTTGACTCCACTCGCTGAGCAGTTCCAGACTTCATCGGGTCGACATAATGTAAGTGGCCGCCTGCATGGGTTGGCGGCGCTTATCAGGTGAGAGGAAATCTAAACATGAGTATGGGGAAAACTGTTCGCGGCGCGCTGGCGTCTTCATTGCTGGCGATTGCCTTGGCAACTTCGAGCATCCAGGTTCAGGCAGCAGCACCTGAATCCAATGATCCGATCAAGATTGTCCTGTTCGACTGGACCAGTGTGAATCTGAACGCCAAGATTCTCGGCACCGTACTCGAAAGACTTGGATACACGGTCGAATATCCGACCGGAGATTACCTGTCGAGCCTGTCAACCGGCCTGACCAACGGCGATCTGACAATTGGCATGGAATACTGGGACACCACAGCGGGCGAGGCCATGAAGGCGGCCGACGCAGCCGGCAAGGCCGAACGGCTTGGCGCACTGGGGCCCAAGGCCAAGGAAGAGTGGTGGTATCCGGAATACATGAAGGAAAAATGCCCCGGACTGCCGAATTGGGAAGCGCTGAAGGATCCCAAATGTGCCGAAGCGTTCTCCACCCCTGAAACCGCACCGAAAGGCCGCTATCTCGGCGGACCGGTGACCTGGGAAGGGTTTGACGACGAGCGCGTTGTCTCGCTCGACCTGCCGTTCACGGTGGTGCACGCCGGCACTGACGGAGCCATGTTCGCCGAACTTGAATCGGCTTACCAGCGCAAGGCACCGATCATGCTGTGGGTCTATTCACCGCATTGGGCACCGGCAAAGTACAAGGGTGAATGGGTCGAGTTTCCCGAATACACAGACGAGTGTTACAGCGATCCGAAATGGGGCATCAATCCGGACAAGGCGCACGACTGCGGCAAACCGTTCGGCGATATCTGGAAATACGCCTGGGCCGGCATGAAGGACAAGTGGCCGGTCGCCTACAAGGTCGCCAAGGCGTACCAGGTGTCTTCCGATGAGCTCAATGCCATGAGCGGCCAAGTCGATCTGGACGGCAAGTCCATCGAGGAAGTGGCTGCCGCCTGGGCCGATGCCAACGAGGCCAAGTGGAAGGCTTGGGCCGAATAACGGCAGTTACCTGAACGCCGACCCGATCCGGATCATACGCGCCGGATCGGGTCGCAGATTCTATTCAGACGGCAACACGGGATTTCACACGCATGGCACGTCATTCTCCAGATCAGCAGGGGAATACAGCTTCCAATGGTGATGCTGATCGCCCGGTGAAACTGGCGTGTCGCAATGTCTGGAAGGTGTTCGGCGTCGGCGCCGATGACTTCATTTCCCAACACGGTGGTAGTGCCAGTGCCGCGGACCTTACAGCCGCCAAC
>JBCCVY010000149.1:0-8528 GCA_039194725.1 Pseudomonadota bacterium | reverse complement strand
GTCTCGGTGACCTCCGATGCTGTGATCTGCGCGGTGTCGACCGCACGGTTGCGGGCGATCTCGCGTTCGCGCAGGTCCTGTTCAAAGGCAATGCGTTCGGCCGCGATCTTCTTCTCCTGGGCAATACGGGCAGCCTCGGTTGCTTCGGCAGAGGCAATCTCGGCTTCCTGGATGGCCTGGGTCCGGCGGATGTCGCGGGCCTTGGTTGCCTGCTCGCTCTCGATGCGCTCCACGGCCAGCTTCATCTCCTGGGCAATGCGGGTCGCTTCCACCGCCTCACGAGCCGCAATCTCGGCCTCGTCGATGGCCCGGTTGCGTTCGATCTGCAGCGCCCGCAGCCGTTCTTCCTGACCGATGCGGGATGCCTCGGTGGCCTCACGCGCCACAATGTCGGCCTCTTCCAGTGTCCGGCGCTGTTCGATTTCCAGTGCACGGGTTGCCTGGTCGGAAGCAATCCTCTCCGCGGCAAGCTTCTTCTCCCGCGCGATACGGGCCGCCTCGGTCGCCTGCTGGGCCGCAATCTCGGCCTCTTCGAGCGCCTTCTGCCGGTCGATCTCCATCTCCCGGATCTTCTTGTCCGACGCGATCCGGTCGCTATTGACTTCGGTTTCCTGGGCAATGCGCAGCTTTTCCGTCGCCTCGCGCGAGGCGATTGTTGCCGCCTCCACTGCCTGGGTGCGGGCAATTTCGCGCCGCTGGCTGTCTTCTTCCTTGGCGATCCTCGCCTCGGTCAGCGAGCGTTCCTGCTCGATGCGCGCCTCGGTCACGCTGCGCTCTTGGTCAATGCGGGCGCGCTCTGTCGCTTCGGTCGCTGAAATCTGAGCGTGCTCGATGGACTTGCGACGTTCGATCTCCTGGGCTTCCGTCTGCTGCTCGTTGGCGATGCGGGCTTCATTGACCTGGCGTTCCTGCTCGATGCGGGCCCGTTCGGTCTTTTCCCGGGCACCGATTTCGGCTGCCTCGACCGCCTGCTGGCGCTCGATTTCCTGCTGCCGGATGTCGCGTTCAGACGCAATCCGGGCTTCCGATATCTGCCGCTCCTGTGCAATGCGCTGGGTCTCGATGGTTTCGCGCGCGGCGATCTGCGCCCGTTCGGCATCGGTCTCCCGCTCGGCCCGTTCACGCGCCAATTCGGCCCGTTGCTGAGCCCGGCGGAACTCGACATCGCGTTCCTGCGTCAGGCGGGCCTCTTCGCTTTCGCGCTCGATCTCCAGCGCCTGCTTCTCGGCCTCCAGGTTGCGCGAGCGGATGCGGATCATCGAATCCTGCTCGATGTCGTTGCGCACCTTGCGCTTGGCCTCGATGTCCTCGATCAGCCGGGTCAGACCGTCCGCATCGAACCTGTTTGACGGGTTGAAGTACTCCAGCCCGGTTTGGTCAATGTCCTTGATGGCAACGGATTCCAATTCGAGACCGTTGAGGTCGAGACCATCCTGTGCAACCTCGGCCACACGCTGCACATAAGTGCCGCGCTGTTCATGCATCTCTTCCATCGACATTTCCGAAGCGACCGAACGCAGCGCTGAAATGAACTTGCCTGCCAGCAGTTCATGCAACCTGCCCTGCTCCAGCGTCCGCCGGCCAAGGGTGGAGGCTGCAATGGACACCGACTGGCGCGACGGGCGCACCCGGACATAGAATTCGGCTTCCACATCGACCCGCATCCGGTCCTTGGTGATCAGCGCCTGCTCCTTCTCGCGCACGACCTCCAGGGGCAGCGTGTTCATGTTGACCGGCGTGATGTCGTGGATGATCGGCCACACAAAGGCACCACCGTCAATCACCACCTTTTCGCCCAGGAAACCGGTCCTGACAAAAGCCACCTCCTTGGTGGACCGGCGGTACAGCCAGTTCATCACCCAGTAAATGATAGCAATGACGATAACCGCCAGAATGAGCCATAATATGAGCTGGCCTATCAGCTGTCCGGTCATGATCTTCCTCCCAAAACGCCACCTGGTGGCAGTGCGTTAATTCTGCGGGCCATCAGGCCATCTTGATCGACTTGAACGTCTTCGTCTGCTCCGTCAACGCGCCTTCGGCGGGCAGCCGTTCCATGGACGATGCACCGTAGAACCCATGACAGTTGCTGGTGTTCTTCAGCACAAACTCCGCGTCATCGGGCATTGCAACCGGCCCGCCATGCACCAGCACGATAACATCCTTGTTGACCTTCAGCGCAGCCTCTGCCCAGGCATCGACCTTGGCCGGGCAATCTTGCAGGGTGAGCGCCGTTTCCGCGCCGATGGATCCGCCCGTGGTCAGGCCGAGATGGCACACGATGATGTCGGCACCGGCCTCAGCCATGGCCGTGGCGTCATCCTCGCTGAACACATACGGTGTGGTCAGCATGTCTTTTTCATGCGCCTTGGCAATCATGTCGACCTCCAGCGAAAACGACATGCCGGTTTCCTCAAGGTTGGCCCGGAACGTGCCGTCGATCAGCCCCACGGTCGGAAAATTCTGCACACCTGAAAACCCGACCCGTTTCAAATCATCCAGGAACACGTCCATAAGTCGAAAGGGATCGGTGCCGTTCACCCCTGCCAGCACTGGTGTCCTGGTGGCCACCGGCAGCACTTCGGCTGCCATTTCCATGACGATCTGGTTGGCGTCGCCGTACGGCATCAGACCGGCCAGCGAGCCGCGGCCGGCCATCCGGTAGCGGCCTGAATTGTAGATCACGATGAGGTCTATGCCGCCGGCTTCCTCGCATTTCGCCGACAGGCCAGTGCCGGCGCCGCCCCCGACAATCGGTTCGCCGCGGTCAATCATGCCACGAAATTTCTCGACAATTGCTGCTCGTTCAAACCGGGCCATTGTTATCTCCTTGCCTGTTTTCTGGACGGCCTGCCGCCGCCATGCAGCGACCGGAAGGCTTGCACCACCTGCGCTGAAAATTCGGGATCGTTCACGTTTTGCGGCAGCCGCACCAACTGCCGTGAAGAGGTCTGCCGCACCGTGCGTTCAAGCGCATCGAACAAGGCCTTGTCCGCCGCCGGGTCATGGAACGCCTTGCCCGGCGCATCCAACATCGACACGCCGCCTTCGGGAATGAAGAACCGGACCGGCGCTTCCATTTCGTTGAGACGCTCGCCGATCCAGCGCCCCATGCGCTCGTTCTCCTCGACCGTGGTGCGCATCAAGGTGACTTGCGGATTGTGCTCGTAGAACAGCCTGTCCTTGTACTTCTCAGGCACCGTGTCCAGCGGCCCGAAATTCACCATGTCGAGCGCGCCGCAGGAGCCGATATAGGGCATGCCGGCGCGGATCATCGCACCGAACCGATCTTCGGTCGCGGCAAACACCCCGCCCATCATCATGTCGCAGATTTCCGTGGTGGTGATGTCGACCACACCGGTGAGAAGCCCGGAATCGACAAGTTTTTCCATCGACTGCCCACCGACCCCCGTGGCATGGAACACCAGGCAGTCAAAGTCCGTTTCCAGGTCGGCTGTGATCTGCTGAATGCATGGCGTGGTCACGCCGAACATGGTCAGCCCGATGGCCGGCAGTTCATCCGCGGTTTCCGCTGAAGCAGCAGGCCTGCGCGCCTTGCGGGCATTGACCATGCCAGCCATGGCATGGGCGCCATTGCCGAGCACCTGGCGGGTAATGGAGTTGAGCCCCTGAACATCGGCGACCGAGTGCATCATCATGATGTCCGCCGGCCCCACATACATCTGCACATCACCAGAGGCCACCGTGGAGATCATCAGTTTCGGGATGCCGACGGCTAAGCTGCGCATGGCCGGTGTGACGATCGCCGTACCGCCGGATCCGCCCGCGCTGATGATGCCGGCAATCCCCGACTGCCGCCTGATCCAACGCTCAAACGCCAGCGTCATGCCGGCGACCGATGTGCCGCGGTCATTGGTGAACACGCCTGCAGCGCCACGCGGATGGTAGGCGGCGATCTGGTGCGGCGGAATCTCTGCGCCGGAATGTTTGCCGGATGTCGAAAGGTCGACCATGCGCACAGCCACACCGTCCGCTTTCAACAGGTCCCTGACATAGCGCAGCTCAACACCTTTGGTGTCCAGCGTGCCGGCCACCAGCACCACGTTCTCGCCAACCGCCGACAGCGGCCTGAGTTCGACATGGCCCATGCCGGCAGAAACAGGCGCGGCTACTGTTTCAGTGCGCGCCGCCATCTCGATCTGCCGGGCCGGCACAATCGGCGACCATCTCGTCGGCAGCTTCGGATTGGAGACATAAATCTTGCGCGGCCCCTGTACCTGCGGTGACGCGGCCTCTCCGGCTGCCCCCTGCTCGGCAAGTTCGTCTTCACCATCGCCATGCCGCCCGACGCCGAGCAGGTTCTGCTGCAGCTCACGGTCGGCCGCCAGGGCGCTGGCTGACATCAGCCGGTTGACGCGGCCATTGACCATGATGGCCACGTTCTCCGAAATCGCGGTGGCCACGCCGATGTTCTGTTCAATCACCAGCACATCGATGTCGCCTTCCTCGCCGAGGTGCATGAGCATGTCGGCAACCTGGGACACGATCACCGGCGCCAGGCCCTCGGTGGGTTCATCCATGACCAGCAGCCGCGGGTTCAGCAGCAGCGCCCGGCTGATGGCCAGCATCTGCTGTTCGCCCCCCGACAACTGGCTGCCGCCATTGTTCTTGCGTTCGGCCAGCCGCGGGAATGTCGAATAGATGCGCTCGATCGACCAGGCCCCGTCATGGCCCGCAACCGTCATGCGCAGATGCTCGTCCACCGTCAGCGAACGCCACAGCCGCCGGCCCTGTGGCACGTAGCCGATGCCCAGCCTGGCAATCTCGGAGGGTTGCCGGTTGGTGATGTTCTGACCGTTGAAGGTGATCGAGCCGGAGCTGACCGGCACCAGCCCGAGAATGGCCTGGCACAAGGTGGTCTTGCCCATGCCGTTCCTGCCGACGACCGACAGCACCCCATGGCCGAGACTGAGATCAACCCCCTGCAGCGCATGCGATGCGCCATAGTAGACGTTGAGATCCTTGACTTCGAGGATGGAGGATGATGACCGCTCAGCCATGCGTGAAGCCTCCTCCCAGATACAGTTCCTGCACTTCCGGATCGGCCTCGATCTCTTCCGGCTTGCCCTCTTTGAAGATGCGGCCGTTGTGCATCATCGAGACACTTTCAGACACCCGCAGGGCCACATCCATATCATGTTCGATGATGATGTAGCCCATGTGGCTCGGCAGATTGTTCAGGATCTCGATCAGGTCGCGGCGCTCGGTCGGCGACAGCCCGGCTGCCGGTTCGTCAAACAGGATGAAGCGCGGTGCGCCGGCAAGCGCCAGGGCAATCTCGAGCTGGCGCTGCTGGCCATATGACAGCTCCGACACCAGCGTTTCGCGTACGTCCGTAAGGTGCACGGCCTCGATCAGGTCGGCGGCTGACTGCATCAGCGCATCGGACCGGCCCGGCCGGATCAGCGAGAAGCGATTGCGCGAGACGCCGCGGCAGGCCAGGTAGACATTGTCGATGACGCTAAGGCCGCCAAACAGCAGCGAGATCTGATAGGTGCGGCGCAGCCCTCGGCGGATACGGTCATGTGGCGGAAACCTTGTCACGTCCTCACCGAACATGCGCACGACGCCCGACGTCGGCAGGAAGTCGCCGGTTATGCAGTTGAACAGGGTCGTCTTGCCGGCTCCGTTCGAGCCCAGCACCGCGCGGCGTTCACCCGGTTTGACGGTCAGGGTAACATCCTGCATCGCAGCAAGGGCGCCGAAGAACTTGCTGACGCCGCGCAACTCCAGCGCATTGGCAGTGCCTGCCGCCGACAGCCGGCCGGCCATGCTGGAGGTATCTGCAATGGCGTTCATGCCTCGCTGCCTCCGTCCTTGTCCACCGGCTTGCCGGTCAGCCGGTCGGTTGAATTCATGCGGTTGCGCCAGCGGTCCCAGAGCCCGAGAATGCCATCAGGCGACCAGAACACGATGACCAGAAAGACCAGCCCGACGAGCAACTGGAACCGCTCGCCCGACAGGCCGATCGAGACCATGAAGTCCAGGGCGAAGGTTCTAAGCAGCACGTAGATGATGGCCCCGATAAACGGGCCGACCGGCCGCGCCATGCCACCGACAACAGCGATGATCAGAATGTCGATGGCCGGACCTATCCCGGCTGTTCCCGGTGACACCTGGCCGTTCAGCCAGACCAACAGAATGCCGGCAACTGCTGCTATGAAACTGGCAAACACATAGGCTGCGACACGGTGGGCCGTGACGTTGTAGCCCAGAGCCTCCATGCGCCGGGCATTGTCACGAACCCCTTGCAGCGCCAGGCCGAAAGGTGCGCGCGAAACATACAACACAGACAAATAGGCCGCCGCGGCCCAGAACAGCGTCAGATAGTAAAACGGTATCGGTGCGCGCCAGTTGACGCCAAACAGCTCCGGCGGCGCGACCCCGTTGAAACCGGAAAACCCGTTGAACAGGACGTAGTTCTGGCGGGTGAAGTAGAAAAAGGCGGACGCAATCGCCAGCGTGATCATGATGGTGTAGATGCCCTCGGTGCGCACCGCCAGCGCCCCTGTCAGCGTGCCGAAGGCAGTGGCGATGATCAAGGCTATCGGGATTGCCACCCACCATGGCCAGCCCAGCGAAATCTGGGTGATGGCGCTGTCGCCGAAAATCGCCAGCATGTAGGCGGCACACGCGGCCACCGACATCTGCACCAGCGACACCATCCCGCCATAGCCGCCGAGAAACATCAGGCTCAGGGCAATCATCCCCAGAATGAGCGCCCAGCCGAAGACCTGGAACAGGAAAAACGGCCCCACCAGAGCCGGCATCAACAACAGGATCAACCCGACAACCCAGTACGGCGTCGGAATGGAACTCAACGACCAGCCCGACCACGCAGACTGTGGCTTGTCGCTGATTGGCGCTGTGCCTGTATCTTCGGTCAAGGCCATCAGGTTTCACCGCTTCTCGCCGAGCAGGCCCTGCGGCCTGAACGCCAGCACCACAACCATGATCAGGAAGGTCAGCACAACCGCGTAAGTCGGCATGTAGACCGATCCGAACTGTTCCGCCAGCCCGATTAGTAGCGCACCGAGGGCGGCGCCCGGAATGGATCCCATGCCGCCGACGATCACGACCACCAGCGAGGCCAGCAGGAAGCGGGTGTCTTCCCCCGGTGCCAGGGACTGGAACGTGCCGCCGACGACCCCGGCCAATCCTGCCAGGCCGGCGCCAAAGGCAAACACCAGCACAAACACCCGCTGGATGCGCACACCGGTGGCAGACAACATGTCACGATCGTCAACACCGGCCCGTATCAGCATGCCAATGCGGGTCTTGTTGAGCGACAGCCACATGGCAATACCGATGACGATGGACGCCACCAGAATGACAATCCGAACGAACGGATATTTCAGGAAGACCGCGTCACCACTGCTTTTCACCGCCGTCACAATGGGCAGTTGAATGGGGCCCGACAACCAGTCGGGCGTCAGTATCTGATAGAAATCGCCGCCCCAGTACCACAACATAAGGTCTGCCACGACGATTGAGATGCCGATCGTCACCAGCGTCTGGCGCAGATCCTCACCTTCCATTCGCTGAAACACCAGCACCTGCAGCAGGACGCCCATGGCACCGACAACCACAAACACCACAACGAAACTGAGCAGCCACCAGCCAGTGGTATTGGCGACGTCATAGCCGATGTATCCTCCAAGCAGGTACAGCGAGCCGTGCGCCAGGTTGACGTTTTTCATCAGCCCGAAGATCAGCGTGAAGCCGCTCGCAACCAGAAAGTAGAGCGCTCCCAGCGTGATGCCGTTGAACAGGGCGTTCAGGAAGATCTTCTTGCGCCCGAAAGTGGCGACGAACCCCGGCGGCCACGGTGCGAAAATCGCCCAGATCAGAAAGCAGATGGCCAGCACGATGACCAGCGACCAGAACGGATTGCGTGCCATGAACTCCTTCATGCCGTGCCTCCCCCGCTGCAGCAATCAGATATTCTGAGACCGTACCTGAACTCGTGTCGCCCTGCCATGGTCAAAACGTCTTCCTCCGCCTGGAAGTGTACATTGCACTTCCAGATTCCCCACAATCATAGGAGCAGGTGCCGATGAATGCATACCTGACAGTCTTATGGTCTTGTAATTAATCGAAAAACACCGCGTTCAGGACGACAATTGTGCCACTCTGCGATAGTCGGACGGTGGAATCCCGACATTTGAGGCAAAAAACCGGGTGAAGCTGGCTTGCGACGAGAACCCGAGATCAAGCCCGATTGAAGTGACCGGATCGCTGGATTGCGTCAGTCGCTCGATAGCAGTTTCCATGCGCAGCGTGTTCAGGTAGATGTTCGGCGTGAGGCCGACATTCTCCTTGAACAGCTTGAAAAAGTGCGGCCTGGAAATACCGGCCCCGCGCGCAATGGAATCAAGCAAGATACTTTCGCCCTCGCCAAGCCGCGACTTCATCAGCTTGATGGAATTGCGAATCCGGAAATCGCGCAATATGGCGACGGGCATTTCGCTCCTGACGTCACCTGAAATCGATGCCCAGCTCTGATT
>JBCCVY010000148.1:0-8543 GCA_039194725.1 Pseudomonadota bacterium | reverse complement strand
CGGTCATTTCGGTCTTGGGTTCACCGGTCTGGTCAAGGGCCTGCCAGCGCATGCGCACGATGCCCATTTCAGGACGTGAGGACGACACCCGCTTGTCGAGCACGGCATAGCGCAGGGACAGCACGTCGCCGGCATAGACCGGTTTCATCCATTTCACCTGCTCGATGCCGAAGGAGCCCATGCCGGCTGCCCGGTCGGCATAGCCCAGCACCATCAGCCGGTTCATGATCGAGCACACCTGCCAGCCGGATGCGCACAAGCCGCCAAGCACCGAGGCGTTGGCCAGGTCTTCATCGAGGTGAAACGGCTGCGGATCCCACTCTCCCGCATATTCGCGGATCAGATCGGTTGACATCGCGAACGCGCCGTATGTGTGCGTTTCGCCAACCTTGAAATCTTCGTAGTGCAGCAATTCCCCTGACATGCAGGTTGTTTTCAAGCCTCGACGAGCCATGGTCAAGGGGCAGCATAGTTCATCATGCGGGATTGATCAGGTGTTGAACCGGAAATGCAGCACGTCACCGTCCGAGACAATGTATTCCTTGCCCTCAAGCCGCATCTTGCCGGCATCGCGGGCGCCGGCCTCGCCGGACAATGTGACAAAGTCATCGTAGGCGATGGTTTCAGCGCGGATGAAACCCTTCTCAAAATCCGTGTGGATCACGCCAGCCGCGGCAGGTGCCTTGGTGCCGTTCGTCACTGTCCAGGCACGCGCTTCCTTCGGGCCGACGGTGAAGTAGGTCAGCAGTTTCAGCAATTTGTAGCCGGCCCGGATCACCCGATTCAGGCCCGGTTCGGCCAGACCGATGGCATCCAGATATTCACGCTGCTCATCTTCGTCCAGTACGGCAATTTCACTTTCAATCTTGGCAGACACGACCACCGCCTGCGCGCCCTGTTCCGCCGCAAATGCCTTCACCGTCTCGGAGAAATCGTTGCCCTTGTCCGCCGAAGCTTCTTCCACATTGCACACATACAGCACCGGTTTGGAGGTCAGCAGCCCCAGCATGCGAAACGCCTTTTGCTCATCGTCTGCAATCTCCAGCTCCCGCGCCGGCTTGCCCTCGCGCAGCAGTTCAAGCGGCCGCATCATGAAGTCATATTCTGCCTTTGCTGCCTTCTCCCCGGACTTCGCCTTCTTCTCGACCCCGGCAATGCGCTTTTCCAGGCTCTCCATGTCGGCCAGCATCAGTTCGGTTTCGATGGTCTCAATGTCGGCGATCGGATCAATGCGTCCTTCCACATGGGTGACATCACCGTCTTCGAAACAGCGCACCACATGGGCGATGGCATCGACCTCGCGGATATTGGCGAGGAACTGATTGCCGAGACCTTCCCCCTTGGAGGCACCTTTGACCAGGCCGGCGATATCGACGAACGTCAACCTTGTCGGAATGGTCTGGGCCGATTTTGCGATGGCCGCCAGTTGAACAAGCCGCTCATCCGGCACAGCCACATCCCCGACATTCGGTTCAATGGTGCAGAACGGATAATTGGCGGCCTGTGCCGCCGCAGTCTGCGTCAATGCGTTGAACAGGGTCGACTTGCCGACATTGGGCAGTCCGACAATACCGCACTTGAATCCCATCTATTCCTTGTCCTTCTTGCCCAGCAGCCGGCTCAGCATCTCGGCCATTGGGCCGGATTTCGACAATGCAGGCTTGCGAGTTGCCGGCCGGTCCTGATCTAGACCGCCTGGTTTTTTCACCGGCGTCCCGGATGGTGTCTTTGACACCGGCTTGCCATTCCCTTCCGGACGCAAACTGAGCGCCACCTTGTTCATGAAACCGGCATCGTCGCCCTTCGCCAGCAGTCCCGCGCTGCGGGCAACCTCGTCCAGCAGCGGATCCAGCCAGTCCCGGTCCGCCTTGGCAAAATCACCCAGTACATGGCCGGTTACCCTGTCCTTGGAACCCGGGTGACCAATGCCGAGACGCACCCGGCGATAATCCTTGCCGCAGTGAGCATCGATCGAACGGATCCCGTTGTGGCCGCCCGCACCGCCGCCGGTTTTCACCCTCACCTTGCCTGGCACAAGGTCGAGCTCATCATAAAACACCACCAGGTCCTGCGGTCCCAGATTGTAAAACCGCATGGCCTCGCCCACGGCACGGCCGGACTCGTTCATGTAGGTTTGAGGCTTCATGACCAGAACTGTTTCACCGTCCAGCAGGCCTTCGGAAATTTCCGACTGGAACTTCTTGCGCCACGCTGAAAAGCCATGGCGGCGAACGATCTCGTCCACCGCCATGAAACCGATATTGTGCCGGTGCCCGGCGTATTTTTTGCCTGGATTTCCAAGCCCCGCGACAATCAGCATGGCTGCCTCATTTCGCCAGTTACAAATGCGGACGGGAAAGTCCGGCGAAGAAACTACTCTTCGCCGCCCTCGCCAGCGGCTTCTTCACCGCCTTCGGCTCCGTCTTCGCCTTCTGCACCTTCTTCGCCTTCGACACCCTCTTCGCCTTCAACTGCTTCTTCTTCATCTTCGGCGCCGCCGGACGGTGCGGAGATGGTCGCGATGGTGAAGTCACGATCGGTGATGGTGAAGTTCATGCCCTCGGGCAACGTGAGATCCGATGCATGCAGGCCGTCGCCGATATCCAGTTCGGAGACATTCATGTCGAAGCTTTCAGGGATGGCATCTGCCGGACACATGATCTCGACAGTGTGACGAACCACGTTCAACACACCACCACGCTTGAGGCCGGGACTGTCTTCATCGCCGAGGAAGTTGATCGCCACTTCAACGGCAATGCGCGCGCCCTTGCCGAGCCGCAGAAAGTCAACATGCACGACAAAGTCGCGAACCGGATCAAACTGCACATCGCGCGGGATCGTGCGGACCTTGGTACCGTCAACATCGATATCGACCAGTGTTGACAGGAAACGACCCGTCTGCACCTGTTTCATCAACTCGCGGTATTCCATGGAGATTGTCTGGGGTTCCTTTTTATCGCCGTAGATCACGGCGGGTACGCGGCCTTCGCGGCGAACTGCACGGGCGGCCCCCTTGCCGGCCCGTTCGCGCACCGAAGCGTTCAGTGTGACGGTCTGTGCCATCGTCTGTCTCCTGCTGTCGTGCAAGTGGTAAAAACTAAGGCGCGTCAATCACTGATGCGCCAACCGGTATCCAGCCGAAGATCTCCTCCAGGGGTGAACGAGCCCGGCATCGGATGGCGGGCTTATACATAAAGCGGCGCACTTACGCAACCTGCAGTCACGCCCGAATTTGACGCACGGGTGCCAGCCAAATCGCAAAAATATCGTCCGGGTGCGCACTGTGGCCCAAATGTCACAGTTTTCAAAAAAATGCGCCACCGCTGGGAACGTGACTGTGCGGCAGGGCTGGAATCTGCCTATTATGCCTTCACGTAACATTTTGGGGCCATTTCCATGAAAAAAGCACTTCTGGCAACGTCTGTTGCATGTTTTGCCTTTGCCGCTCCGGCCGGCGCAGCTGATTTTGAGCGCGAGCTGGGCCTGATCGTCTCCGGGGTTGTGGACAGCTGGGCGGGCGTTCAGTTCATAGATGACGGCATCAATGACGACACGGTGTTTACCAATGGCGGCGAGGGCCTGCTGAGCCTGCCGCTGGGCGAAAACATCTCCATCCAGTCCGACGTCAAGTACGAATACAACACCTACGCCACGGAATCAGCATTCAACAACGACGCAAGTGGGCCTCGTTTCTCGTACCAGTTTGCCACCCACGGCAGCTGGCGTGATCCGTCAAGCGGTCTGTTCGGCGCCTTCGGTGGCATGGGATCTGTAGATTCCGGTATTCCATTTGGCAGCATTCGACAGGATTACCGGTTCGTCGGTGGTGAGGCCCAGTTGTACATTGATAACCTCACACTGTATGGCCAGGGCGGTTATGTCAAAATGGCGGATGATTTTGGCATCTTCGGCCTTGATGACGGGTTTTTTGCCCGAGGCGTCCTACGCTACTTCCCGACCAGTGACAGCCGCATCCAGTTGGAGGGCACCTATATCAACATGGATTATAACTTCGCGATCTCAGGAGAAATGGAAGCCTTTTCGGTTAAGGCGCGCTATGATTTCGTCCTGGCCGGCATGCCCATCATCGGCGACACACCGATCTACGTTGGTTATCGCGGCACATTCCGCGACAGCTGTCTGGTTGAAGGCACGCAAGACGTGGATGATCACACAATCATGATCGGGACATCGTACTCGTTCTCCGGCGACCGCCTGACGGTCGACCGCCAGGGCGCGACGCTTGATACACCGGACTTTGCTATTGGATGTTTTGACGGGTCGTCCGTTTTCAACTAGTTGCTCGGCCGAACAAGCTCGGATCGGTCCATCGTACAACCGTGAGTGAGTAAACCTCCCTGAAACTGCCCCGGGTACCTGACCAGGTATCCGGGGATTTTCAGTTGTCGGGCGCCAGTACTTCCACAGCGATATCGGTCGGGTTGAAGTTGTTGCACGGGTTCAGGACCTGCGGACAATTGGATATCACCGCCAGCAAATCCATGTCGGCACGAAGCGTCACAAAATCCCCTGCCCGTGATGTTCCCAGCGCCACATGCGCCCCACCAGCCGTATCGACAGACACGGTCATGAACCAGTTGACGTTCGGCACGATGTCCTTCCATCCCAGCCCATGCCCGGCGAGAGCTGTCAGGAAGTTCTCCCGGCATCCGTCATTGCCGACCCCGTAAAGCATTTCATTGGATGGTTTCGAACAGCAGCCGCCGATTGTGTCATGGCCGCCGAAACTGTCCTCTTCGATGGAAAACAGTTTACGCGCCCTGTCGGAGTAAAGCGCATGGCCTGCCGTCAGGACTATAGTGCCCGCCTTCTTAAGGGTGTTGGGAGCGTGATAGCGCTCGGCCGGATCTTCGGCACAGTAACACAGGAAGTCGACCGCCTGCGCTCCGTGCGTATCGACAATGCGCAGCCGCTCGCCTTTGCGGATGAGGCGCGACCATGGCGCGCCGGCAGCAATTGTCTCGCTGTGAATAAGGTCAGAACCCATCACGCCAGACTGGCAGTCGGTGCCTCAGTCGTCAAACAGGCTGGACACCGACTCTTCCAGCGCCGTGCGCTTGATCGCTTCACCGATCAGGTTGGCCACGGTGATGACACGAATATTTCGCGACACCCGGACGGCTTCTGTTGCCTGGATACTGTCCGTCAGCACCAGTTGCTTCAGTTTCGACGCGGTAATGCGCGCCACCGCGCCGCCGGACAGCACGCCATGGGTGATATAGGCCGACACATCCGAGGCACCTGCATCCAGCAGCGCTTCTGCGGCGTTGCACAGGGTGCCGCCTGAATCGACGATATCGTCAACCAGGATACAGGACATGTCGGAAACTTCGCCGATAATGTTCATGACTTCAGAGACACCGGCACGTTCGCGCCGTTTGTCGACAATTGCCAGCGGCGCACCAATGCGCTTGGCCAGCGCCCTGGCGCGCACCACGCCGCCCACGTCGGGCGACACGACGCACACTTCGGTGCCGGAAAACTTGTCCTTGTTGTCCTTGATATCGCGCACCATGACCGGTGCCGCGTACAGGTTGTCGGTGGGTATGTCGAAGAAACCCTGGATCTGTCCGGCGTGCAGATCAATGGTCAGCACCCGATCCGCGCCGGCACGCTCGATCATGTTGGCAACCAGCTTGGCCGAAATCGGCGTGCGCGGCCCGGGCTTCCTGTCCTGGCGGGCATATCCGAAGTACGGCACCACGGCCGTCACCCGTTTTGCCGACGCGCGCCGCAATGCGTCGATGATGATCAACAGCTCCATCAGGTGGTCATTGGTGGGAAACGACGTGGACTGCACCACGAAGACATCCTCGCCGCGAACATTTTCCTGTATTTCCACAAACACTTCCATGTCGGCGAACCGCCGCACCGAGCACTTGGTCAAAGGAAGGTTGAGGTAGGCGGCGATGGCTTCCGCCAATGGCCGGTTGGAATTGCCCGAAACGAGTTTCATTACGACGTTCGCCCTGTGACGCCGGTTCCCGGTATTTGCTGCGCGGGAATTCCAGCTGCTCCAGCCCTATGCCAAGGTTATTACAACCTTGAATAGTGGTCTGCCAACCACAGATTTCCGCAATTCCACATGAAGATGCAGATTTTTGGCCACATTGAACGGCAAATTTCGCTTATTTGCCGCGCGCCTGTTCCACCAGATTGAAAATACCTTCCGCAGCCGCTTCTGCGGCATAGCCGGCTGTCTGCCCCCAACCCTTGTTGAGGGAGCCGGCAGGAACATCGTTGGCCTGTCGCACGGTACCGAGCACCTTGCCGGTCGGCAGGCTGACGGCCCAGGCCAGCTTCACCTGCTGCACACCGGATCTGGGCGCCGCCAGCGCAACCCGGCCGGAAATCGACAACGCCGTCTTGCCGGGTTTGGCCACTACCGGCCAACCGGCATCACGCAGCACTTTGCGCATGGCCGCGTAAAGCTCGTCATTGCCACGTCCGGGAGATCCGGTCACCCCGACAAGCGCCACCTTGTCGATACCGCCGCCGACAGCTTTGTCCGCAAGCGCCTGCATGTCTCCGAAGTCGGTTTTTGCATCCGGCGCCGGCCGGGCCGTCGCAAGCTGCTCGCGGTCGCGAGACGGTGTCGCCCGATCTGCCAGCCTGGACGCCTTGCCGGATTTCCTGACAGGTTGCTTTGTGGTCACTGCCGGGCTGGTCTCACCGGCACCCTCATCCGTTTCGCCCATCAGCTCTTCCAGAGAATTGACGCCGGCATCACGCAGGCGTTCCTGCGCCTGTTTGCGCGCCGCCACCGTCAGCCGCGCATCAAGCTCCTCCGGTGTCAGCGTATATAGTTCGTCAGGCGTGATCGATGCGGTCGCCAACGGCGAACCGGCACCATGATAGGTCTCAAGATCATACTCCTTCTCGGCGCCAGGACCGGCTTGCGCAAATGTGTGGGTCGGCGGCAGGACGCCGGCCTGCCTGACCTTGAAGCCCAGTTGCGCCAGCCGGGTCGACAGGCTTTCAGCAGTGACCGACGCCATGCGTTTCAGAATGATGTCCGACACGCCGGCCCACGGATCGGCGTTTGGCGCTGCGACCAGTTCCTGTCCGTTGATACGATGCAGTTCGCCACCGGTGTTGCCGGTCAGCACCCAGGTGTAGATGACCCTGACGCCGCCACCTTCGAACACCGCCTGAAAGTTGCCGGCCAGCTGGTAGCCGTCGGAGAAATTTCCCTGAACAATGGCGATATCGCGTTTGCCCGCCTCTTCCGCCACCGCATCCGCCAGCACACCGGCCCGGTCCGGCGGCACGCCGGTCATCGCAATTATGGCGATGGTGGGCGGCAGCCGGCCTGAACCGCCGCCACCGCCGAGCGACGAGTTCGCAAACGGTTTGTTGGGGCTTGCCGAGCATGCCGCCAGCACCAGCAGCGCCGCCAGCAGCGCGGCAATGCCGGCCACCGTTCGCGCCCATCGATGATTGTCCGCAACCCGCATCAGCTCCCAGCCTGCATACCGCCAAACCGCCGCAAGTCCGGTTGGCACGATGTCTGACCTTGCAGGTACAATGTGCCTTAAACATGCCCTGCACCGCAAGACACGCGGTGGGTCTCAGACCGGTCGGCGGTACTGGATAAACGGCGATCTGTCGGCAACCTTGTCGTACAGTATCCGGCCCTTGTAATTGAACTCCTGGGTGGACCAGTAGGTACGGGTGGCACCCTTTGCATCCGCTGCATCATAGACCGCGCTGATCAACGCACGCCCTGCTCCGCTGCCGCGAACTGCGGGGTCAACAAACAGGTCTTCCAGGTAGCAGTAGACCGTTGCCGACCAGGTGGAGCGGTGAAACACGTAATGGGTGATACCGTCAAAGCGGCCGTCGTCATTGACAGCAACCAGCCCGGAAGGATCCCATTCACCGTCGCCCAGCAGGCGCTCGAAAGTCAGATCAATGGTCTCTTCCGGAACTGAGGCCTCGTAAAATCGCAAATAGCCATCGAACAATTCGCGCCAGCGCGGTTTGTCGTCTGCCTGCAATGCCCGGACCGTATAGGCCATGTCTACTCCTATCTGACAATCAGTTTCAGCGGAAATCTGGAGACCGGCTCCGGCGCCGCGCGCCCGGTAATGTAGGTCCGTGCCAGTGTCATCGCCGTGTTGGTCTTCGAATCTACAAGGATCATGTGCGCAAAGAAAGTCATGTTGGCCTTGATCTTGAAATCGTTGCCGTGAAAGAACATCGGCGTATCCATCCAGCTGGGCGTAAACTTGGCGCCCAGAGAGTATCCGCAGGCATTGAGCCTGGCGTGCTGCAACCCGTGTTCATCGATGATGCGCGCATGTGCATCGAAAACATCGCCGGCGGTTTTGCCGGGCTTCATGACGTCTTCCACCGCCTTGAGGGCTTCCACGGCCGCAGCATGCATCGAGATATGCTGCTTTTTCGGTTCTCCGACGATGAATGTGCGCATGTAGGCTGCATGGTAGTGGCGGTAGACCCCGGCAAACTCCAGCGTCAGCTGGTCGCGCTTTGACAGTTTGCGCCGTCCGGACTTGTAT
>JBCCVY010000147.1:0-8588 GCA_039194725.1 Pseudomonadota bacterium | reverse complement strand
GCATCCGAACTGCACAAGGCGTTCGGACCATTCTTCTCAGGCGCCGCCAGCGATGCGGACAAACAGACGGCCAGCAAGAACGTTGCGCGGAAGTTCGAGTATCTCGACACCATGCTGAGCGACGGCCGGAGCTATCTTCTGGACAGCGGATTTTCTGTAGCCGACGCCTATCTGTTCGTGGTTGCCAACTGGTCGAATTTCACCGGCATAGACCTGAAGAACTGGCCGCATGTGGCTGCGTTCGTGGACCGAGTCGCGGCCCGTCCGGCAGCTCAGGCTGCACTGAAAGCGGAAGGACTGCTGTGATGATGGATCAACAGGCCTTTGCCGATGTTGCGGACATCATGTCAGGCTATTTCGACGGCCTCTATCACGCTGACACAACACGGCTCGCGGACGTATTTCACCCGGATGCACGGTATGTGAACATGGTCGAGGGCGACTACATGAACAAGTCGCTCAGTGAGTATTTCGACATGGTCGACAAACGCACCCCGCCTGCCGAGCGAAGCGAGGCGCGCGACGACCGCATCCAATCGATTGAGTTCGGTGGCGCCCGCATGGCATTTGTCAGGGCGTCGATGACCATGATGGATCGCGAATACCTCGACTTTCTGACCCTGACCCGCGACCAGCACGGCTGGCGTATCATGGCGAAAGTCTTCACCTATGTGGCCGCAACCCGGGAGGCCTGACATGCCCTATGTCAACATCAAGGTGACGAAGGAAGGCGGCCCGGACGGCACCGGGCCGACAGCGGCGCAGAAAGCCGAGCTGATCAAAGGTACAACGGACCTGCTGGCCCGTGTGTTGAACAAGTCACCCGCAACCACATTTGTGGTCATTGACGAGGTCACCCTGGCTGACTGGGGCATCGGCGGGCTGCCGGTGATGGAGTTCCGCAAGCAACACAGTGACTGACGTTTTCGGACGTCGCCTGCAAACAACCGCCCCCGGACTGACCAAATCTGTCTAGCGCCGCGCCAGGTGGCCGATGACGTTGGTGACAATGCGGGCGGCGGTGAAGGCAGCGGTGCCGTCGGCGTCGCGCTCCGGCACAAACTCGATCATGTCGAACGCCACTAGCCTGGCCTTGGCCGCAACACCGGCAATGAGGTCGATTGATTGGGTATAGGTGAGCCCGCCCGGTGTCGGCGCCATCACCGCCGGCATGATGGAAGAATCCAGCGCATCGCAGTCGAAGGTGATCATGCAGTTCGCGCCGTCCGGCACATGCCTGAGCGCGGCGGCAACACCTTGTTCATGAACTACGCGCGCAGTGACGATCTCCGCGCCCCAGTTTCGCGCGAACTCGACCTCCTCGCGCCGGGCCGACCCTAGCCCTCTGATGCCGACCTGGATGATGCGCTCGACATGGGCCATTTCAGACGCCCGCCGCATGGTGCTCGAATAGCCCAGCGGTTCGCCGCGGCGCTCGTCACGCCAGTCGATGTGGGCATCCACCTGGATGATGGTCAGCGGGCCGGCCGCGGCCAGCGCCTGGATGAACGGGATCGGGGTTGAATCATCGCCGCCCAGCATGATCGGCACGGCACCAGTTGTGACGATCTCTGCCGTAGCCGTCTCGATCAGCGCCCGGTTGCCGCTGCCGTCCTGGCTGGAGGTCATGAGATCGCCGGCGTCGGCCAGCGTGAACCCGCCGTCGCCCAACAGCGGGCCGTCCAGGTCAAAGTCCCAGTGATCCGGCCACGCGGAATCTTCTTCCATGGCAGTGCGCAAGGCATCAGCGGTGCCGGCATGGACTACATTGTCGATGCCCTTGTAAGGCGTGCCGTGCGGGGCGCCGAACAGGACAGCATCAGCGTCACCAGGGTTGATGTCCCTGCTGGCTCCCATAAACGGAATCTTCGCGGGTTGAAAATCGCTGGTTGTCACCTGTCAGACCTCGCTGCGCCCGAATACTCATACGAGCATCGGGGATACCATTGCCGCCAAAGTGCGGCAAGCAGGCTCAACTAGTGCTTGATTACTGTGTTGGGCAACTGAATTTTTCTCTGGCTTGCTCGACTTCGGACCTGATCACACATGCCTCGACGTGATCGTTGATCAGGCCCATGGCCTGCATGAACGCATAGACTGTGGTCGGGCCGACGAACTTCCAGCCGCGCTTCTTCAGCTCTTTCGACATCGCAACCGACACATCGGAAGTCGATGCGGTCTGGGGGTCCGCCAATTGCGACGCATCAGGCTCATAGCTCCAGAACCAGGCGGCCAGCGAGCCTTCGCCTGCAACCATCTCCTGGGCGCAGCGGGCATTGTTGATGACGGCCTCGATCTTGCCGCGATGACGCACGATGCCTTCATCCATGAGCAGACGCTCGACATCGGCTTCGGTGAAGCTGGCCACCTTGTCGAAGTCAAACCCGGCGAACGCGGCGCGGAAATTCTCACGCTTGGCGAGGATGGTGCGCCAGCTCAGGCCGGACTGGAAACTTTCCAGGCACAGCTTTTCAAACAGGTGCCGGTCATCAGCCACCGGAAACCCCCATTCGCGGTCATGATAGTCAATGAACTCCGGTGCGCTGCCTGCCCAACGGCAGCGCGACTTGCCGTCCGGTCCTGCAAATGTCTCGCCCATGTCCGGTGCCCCTTGTTCCTTTGATTTGTCAGGCAAGCAGAAAGTCGAGCCGGTCGTCCGCCTTTGCCGGGGTGATCTCGTAAATCTCGGCAGTGGCAATGTTTTCGGCGACAAACGGATCCTCGCCAACCCTGGCCTGCAGATCCGGCAGCGATGTGTTGTGCGCCATGATGGCGCCGCCGAGCTTCGGCTGCAGACTGCCGGTCACCAGGAACACACCGTCATCGAAGCCACGGTCAATCCATGCCTTGTGACCGTCCATGAACTCACCTGCGCGCGCCCTGTCGCCGGTAAGCTTCAGAAATACAACAAACATTTCAACTCTTCTCCTGCTCTTCTGACCCGGCAGCGGCGGCAATCCACGCCAGCCAGTCACACATTTCACCGACCTCCCGGCGGATGAATTTCTCGTCGCCGAAGGCACTGGCCAGCGTGGCGACCCCCTGGCTGCGGGCCAGGATGTGCATGGCCAACCGGTCTGCATCCTTCTTGCATCCAAGAGCACGGAACTGCACGCTCAACCAGGCCCGAAACAGCGAGAACAACTCTGTGGCGCCCGCCTGCGACGGATGGTTCAGCTTGGCAAGCTCTGTGGTCAGCGTGCCAACCGGACATCCGAAGCGCTTGATGTCGGTACGGTTGGCAATCAGGATGTGAATGAAACTGCGAATACGGTCTGCAGGGCTTTCGCTTTCGGCCTCCCACTCATCCAGCATTGCCTGAGTCTCAGCCATTCGCGCGCCGATCACCGCGTCGAGAATCTCATCCTTGGTCTTGAAGTGATAGTAGAAATTGCCACGCGAGATTTGCACCTCGCCGGCAATATCGGCAAACGACGTGTGCTCATAGCCCTGCCGGTAGAAGAGCTGGTTGGCCGCTGCAACAATGTGATCGCGCGTGGTTATGGTGGTCATGCAAATGCTTCCCGTTCTTAGGGCGCTTGTCCTAATCAGTATCGTTATTAGGACATACGTCCTAATCCGTCAAGCGCCGCGTGCTTTAGATGCCGGCCGAAGTTATGGATGCTCGCTTAGCAATGACCGGCAAATCCTAATGGATTGCCGCCAATCAGAAATCATGGCATCTGAATATCCGTCGATCTGAAGCGACAGGCGAAGAAGCGGTGGCCATGAACCTATTCCTGATCCTGCTGATCTCACATGCTGCGGCCAGTGTTGTGGCGGCAATTCTTGCCTATCGATCTAACTCAAGCGTCCGGGAATTCTGCTTACTTATTCGACAGCAGGTGAATGGCGCAGTTAAGCTTGGCACTGTCAACGATTATGAGATCACTATACCACATGTGTTGCGTACGGTGGTCGCGCCAATAGCCTACTACTACTGCCCCGTTTTCCTGATGTTTGCCGGTGGCCTCTGGATCCTGATGAGTTGGATGGAAGTTTAACCCACCAGCAGCCGCAGGGAGGCGACGCTTCGTTTCAGCATGGCGACAGGTGCCTGCGACCTGGCCATGACCCGGGTGCCGACATATTGTGTAGTCAGCATGTCGGCCATCTGGCGGCGGTCGGCGGGGTCGAGCCCGGCATGGGATCGCGACGCCTTAAGGGCAACTTCGAAACCTTTTTGCAGTTTGCCCAGCGTGCGGTGAACTGCATCTGCTATGTCGGTGTCTTCCGAGGCCGGGCCGGCGGCGGCCGAACAGGCAAGGCAACCCCGGCGGTCGCCCTTCCTGACGTCGGCGATGACATTGCCAAACAGCGCCATGATCCGGTCCCAGCCGTCTGCCAGCTCAGGCCCCGACAGCAGGCCCACGGCGGGAATGACATAGTCACGTTCATAGCGCTCCAGCACCATCAGGTAGAGCGACTTCTTGTCGGTGAACGCCTTGTACAGGCTGCCCCGTGTCAACCCCATGCCGGACAGAAGGTCAGGCAGCGAGGCGCCTTCATAGCCGTGTTCCCAGAACACGTCCATGGCGCCGCCAACCGCGTCGTCAACATCAAATTCTCGTGGCCGTGCCATCAGCTCACCCTTTGCCTTTCCGTGCCACCATCTAGTTAGGGACCAAGCAGTCCACAATTCACGGATTTGTGTCTCGTCGTGTTTTGTACCATTCAGTTCCAAACTATAAAACTACCATCAGTTCACCGGACACGACCGGTGCAAACCAACACAGGAGAGCTAATCATGTTACCCCGATTCATCACAAAGACCATTCATGCCTATCTCGACTACCCCGTTGCCGTCAGCCTTGTGGCCATGCCATTCATCCTAGGCCTCGGCAGCGTAAACCCGCTCGCCTTCTGGTTGTCGGTGGTCACCGGCGTTGCCGCGTTTGTGCTGACCGTCCTGACCGATCATCACCTGGGCATTGTCCGCGTCCTGCCCTACAAGCTGCACCTGGCCGTGGACTTCCTGGTCGGCCTGGTGTTTGTCGCTGCACCGTTCGCGCTCGGATTTGCCGGGCTGGAAGCCGCCTACTACTGGATTCTCGGCGGCACGGTGCTGGTCGTCGTCGGCCTGCACAAGCAGGAAGGCGGCCTGCAGACCGCCTGAGGAACAAACCCAACCCACACACCTTGCAGACACCGCCGGCCCACCTCCGGCGGTGTTCTGGTGGCTACGGGTCAGCACACCGCGACCCCGCTTCAAACTGACGATCCGCTGGTGTTGGAAATTATGCGTCTGCATAAATTTCCGGCAAACCCCCCTCTCCCAAAAACCTTAACATACTGATTTATAATGGAAATATTCTGGCACACCGCTTGCTTATCGGTGCACTGGGGGTAGCGACAACCATTTGTCCAGCACCGTTGGGAAATGGCAACAACAGGGGTAAGCAAATGACTGCTGAAGAGGCAACCGCCCTTACAGCCAAACTGGATGCGCTGCAGAAGGCGCACGACATGGCGGGCACGGTAAACATGGAGATATTCTACTGGTGGTGTATCGCCCTCATGGTGGCGATCCACGCCGGTTTTCTGGCCTACGAGATGGGTGCGTCGCGCACCAAGAACGTGCTGGCATCGGGCGTCAAGAACATCCTCGCCTTCGCCTTTATCATACCGACCATGTTTCTGTTCGGCTGGTGGATTTACGGGGCGATGCCGAACGGGTTCATACCCATTGCGGCAACCGACTTCCTGCCCTGGGACGACAATATGGGCCCCAACCTGTCGGACAACGCGACCGGCATCTTCTGGGCCGCATTCACCCTGTTCTCCGCAACCACGGCGTCAATTTTCTCCGGTGCCGTGCTGGAACGCATCCGCATGTCCGGATTTATCATGCTGGCCGTTCTGCTCGGGTCGGTGGTGTGGATATGGGCCGCATCATGGGGCTGGCATCCGGACGGCTGGATGCTCAAGCAACTCGGCTATCATGACGTTGGCGCCGCCGGCGTGGTGCACACCATTGCCGGGTTCTTCGCGCTCGGCGTGCTGATCAACCTGGGCCCGCGCGTCGGCAAATACGCGGCCGACGGCACGCCGCTGCCGCTGCTGCCGCACAACATGCCGCTCACCCTGGTCGGCCTGATGCTGATCATCGTCGGGTTCTTCGGCTTTCTCGGCGGCTGCATCATCTACAACAATGGTGGCCAGTGGACCAATATCTACGGTCAGCAAACGACATTGTCAGCCTTTGCCTTCAACACGCTGATGGGCTTTTCCGGCGGCATCATCGGAGCCTACTGGAAAACCCGCGATCCGTTCTGGATGATGTCGGGGGCGCTTGCCGGCATCTTCGCCGCAGCCGCCGCTCTCGATGTCCTGTATCCACCGGTCGCCTTCATCGTCGGCATTATCGGCGGCATCATCGTGCCGATGGCCGGCAACTGGCTTGAAAGGCGCGGCGTTGACGATGCCGTCGGAGCGTGGGCCGTGCATGGCGTTGGTGGCTTTTGGGGTGTGCTGGTGGCAGGCATATTCGCCTCCGGCTATCCCAATGTGGGCGATGCCCCTGCGATCAGCTTCCTGGGCCAGCTTACCGGCGCCGTTGTGTGTGCCGCGTTCGGGTTCAGCACCGGGTTTGTGGCGTCCTACCTGCTGAAACTGGCTGGGCTGCTGAGGGTGCCGGACAATGTGCAGATGGTTGGGCTCGACAAGGTCAAGGTGCCGAGCAAGTCCTACCCGGAATTCCTGTCGCCTGCGGAATGATGCAAGCGACAAATCACCCACCAACAAAAGGAGATCCCAAATGGGCAGCCCAATAGATACATGGGAAGGTGCAACCGCCGTATTCACCGGTGCGCACAGCAGTTTTTCGATTGCGTTATCGCTGCTGGTCATGGTGGCGCTGTGCATCGCGCCTATCGTTTATTCCGCCAGCCACGAGAAACAGCAGTACAACAAGCACTCCTGAGCGCCCTCGTATGGCGTCACAGCAACACGACCCGGGCCGGCAGATCGGCCCGGGTTTTTCATGGCTGCACCATCGCGGGCGTCCATGATTGGTACCGCGGCGGTTGGCGGTAGAGCCAAGCTAGCATCCCGACATGGCCGCCAGCAGCACGTCTCTGGTTGCCGACAGGTGCCGGCGCAGCGCCTGTTCGCAAGGCACGGCATTGCCGGCAGCAAATTCCGCCGTGATTTGCTCGTGATCCTGCAACCAGCGCGGCGTGTGCGCCTTGAGACTGCCATAACCCTTGGCGTGGAGCTGGCACAGATTGCGCAGTTCGCCGATCAGACACAAATGGCGCGGCTTTCCAGCCGGCCGGTAAAGCGCTTCGTGGAATGCACTGTCGCCACTACTCCAGCCAGCCCTGCCCGCCTCCAGCGAGGAGTGGCGCAACTGATGCTGGACGTCATCAACCTGCTCAGCCGATGCACGCCCCACAGCCGCACGGACACAATTGCATTCCAGCATGATGCGCAGTTCGAACACCTCTTCGATTTCTTCGCGCGACAGGCTGACCACCCAAGCGCCGCGGTTGGGCCGGATGGTCACCAGACGTTCGCCAGCCAGCGATGCCAGTGCGTCCCTGACCGGGATACGGCTGGCCCCGAAGCGCTTGGCAATGGCAGCCTGGTGCAGCTCCGAGCCCGGCTGCAGCGCCCCGCTCAGTATGTCGCTGCGCAGCGCGTCGGCGATTGCGGTGTCGGTCATGATTTTCCCTTGAAAACAGCCGGTCGATCTACTAGCAAATTATGTATACATGTATACATATGGAGTCAATCATGGCCAGCAACCACACCTACACCAGCCGGATCGAATGGACCGGCAACACCGGCGACGGCACCAGGACCTATAAGGGGTACGACAGGACCTGGGACATCGCGGTGCCCGGAAAACCGGTCATCCATTGCTCAAACGACCCGCTGCTGGGTGGTGATCCTTCGCTGATGAACCCGGAAGATCTGCTGATTTCAGCCCTGTCGGCGTGCCACATGCTGTGGTACCTGCATCTGGCCAGCAACGCCAAGATCACCGTGCTCAGCTATCACGACGAGCCTGTCGCGCAAGGTGAAAACCATGCCGACGGATCAGGCCGCTTCCTCTCCGCCACCCTGCGCCCGCACACAACTGTTGAAGCCGGCTGCGACCTTGTGCGGGCCCGCGCCATTCACGACGACATCCACAAGTTCTGTTTCATTGCCCGCTCGGTGAATTTCCCGGTGAGCTGTGAGCCGGTAATGACGGAGGAATGACAGCCTCCGTGACAGGCACAATGACCATTGCTGCTAAAAGCATTGCAATTCGAAGCCGGTCTGCGCGACGTTTGCCGAATAGAGATTTGGCAGAAGGTCATCGCGATGGCAGATTACGTGAAACCGGCACACTGGGCGGTGCCTGCGAACAAGCTCTTCAAGTACCAGGTCGGGTTTACCTGCCCGCCGCATGACTTCGATGCCGCGCCATCGGACTTTCTCCGCATGTGCCCCGAGACGGTCGGCGTGCACGGGCGCATGCTGCATGTGCCCGACTACACGCACCGGCTGGACCAGCGAAAACAGAACTTCGACCTGCTGGAGGAGTTCGTGCTGTGCATGGCCAACAACGGAGCAGATGTATGTGGCCAGGTCGGGTC
>JBCCVY010000146.1:0-8612 GCA_039194725.1 Pseudomonadota bacterium | reverse complement strand
GCTGCATTTTCCTGCGATCCGAGGCCCCCGAAATCTGCCAAAAACAATGATAAATTCATTTACCCATACAGTAAATCCATCATCAAGATCGGCACACGGTATTTCTCGATGGTAATGCATTCTTGCAATTGTTTTAACCGGTTCTAACTGAATAGTATGCCTTCAACAGAGAAACACAGCCCCTTTTCGGGGTTGCGTATCAGTGGGTGCAACTGAAGGGATTGCGGAGTACTTGCTCCCCCCAGTTAAGGCATCGTGATCAATTCGAGGTTGCACCCACTGACTACTTTCCATTTCATCCTGAACCGGCAAAAATCCGCAAGACGGCTCTCATCTGAGGTACGTCAGATGCCATCGTCCGCAAGCGTTCCCGCCTGATTGATCTCGCAATGCCACGGCGCCGGTTCGACTTTGGCCAGGTTCAGCCCGCTGTCGGCGCAAATCGAAAATGCCCCGAAATCCTGAACTTAAACAGGCTATCTTCTATCCGGGTGCCCGCACCGATATTGTGCACCACCAACGCATGGTTGCGTCCTTTTGCCGGGCGATGGCTAACAATGGCTATATGCGGCAGGTTTCCTGGCAGGCGCTGCGTGACCAAATCTCCGGGTTGATAGTCCGCCCCGTATTCGGTCACTGGCAGCTCGGCGCCGCGGCGTCTCAGGAAATGTTCCAGGTTCGGCACCCGGCGATGATCGATATTGCGGTCTGGCCGCTTCAGCCCCCAAATGGCGGGATAACTTGCAAATGCCGATCTCATGTCCTCATGAACCAGTTTTTGCAGATCAATGCCGAACGCCGACCTGTACGCTCGGATGACAACATCCGTGCACACACCGCGTTGCATCGGCACGTCCCCCAGCGGATAGGCAAGTCGTGTGTAGGCCGGATCATAGACGGTGGTGAGCCCAACCTGGGACTCTGCCGCTTCTATCAGTTTCACCGCCCAGTCTTGCGCCTTGAAAAGTGGCTCGCCGCTTTGTTGGGCAATAGCGTCACGACCGCCAAGCATCGGTAAAGCCGAGCCGCCGAGTATGCCGGCGATGCCCAGGCCAAAAACAAGATGTCGCCGAAAAACCATAATCGCGTGCCTCACAAATCAGCTGTAGCCTTGAACACCAATGTGGCAAAAACAGCGTTTCCGGTTCCGTTCAGGTTCAAGACCTCCCCCGGCCGGGGCGGGTATGACTTGACAATCCTCAGCCAAGCAGGTTTTTGACGATGGCGCCGGCCTTGGCAAAGTCCATCTGGCCGGCATGGCGTTCCTTCAACAGACCCATTACCCGGCCCATGTCTTTCAGGCCCGACGCGTCCAGCTCCTTCACCACACCGGAGACCGCAGCTTCGATTTCCGCAACCGAGAACTGGCGCGGCAGAAACTCCTCGATAATCTCGATTTCCGCCTTTTCGGTTTGCGCGAGTTCCGGCCTGCCACCCTTTTCATAGGTTTCAGCAGACTCTTTGCGCTGCTTGATCATCTTGGACAGGATTTCCTGCATGCCAGCCTCGGTCAGGCTGTCATCCTTGCCGGTACCGCGGTTCTGGATTTCCCGGTCCTTGAACGCTGCCGAGATGAGTCTCAAGGTCGACAGCCGTGTCTTGTCCTGCTCACGCATGGCCTCTTTCATCAAGGCGCTGACCCGATCACGGATAGAATCACTCATCTGTATTGCCTTTCATGGCAGAGCTTGAAACTGGATCAACATGGTCTTGCAGGCAGCAATCAAAACCAAAAACTGATCGCTTTCAGGATGCCGGTGCAACTCAACCGGCTCATGTGAACCCAGCTTGCTCTAGGGGGCGACGACCGCTCAATTGATACCCGCACCATCTGAGCCGCGCAAGCCACAGACCGAAAACGTCACAATTCATGTGAAATCACGGGGATTGGGTGGCAGCCGGTGCTTGACGCATGCCTGACCGCTAACTAGTTTCCGGCAAACTGTTCGGGCATCAGGTTGTGCTCGCAACAGCTCCTCGCAGTCAAAAGGCCAGGAATTTCCTGGAAGGCCGATGTCGCCCACCAAGTCATCCTCCCGCCCGGCACCTGCAACCGCCGGCAACGACGTTGCAACCACACCTGCCTGGACCGACCGGCCCATGACCGCCAGGCTGGTACTGGCCGACGGCACGGTGATTGAGGGAACCGGGCTTGGCGCAACAGGTCATGCCACCGGCGAGCTGTGCTTCAACACGGCGATCACCGGCTATCAGGAGATCCTCACCGACCCGTCCTATGCCGGTCAGATCATCACCTTCACCTTCCCGCATATCGGCAATGTCGGCACCAATGACGAAGACATCGAGACTTTCAACCTTGCCGCCAGTTCAGGTGTTCGCGGCTGCGTTCTGAAAACCGATGTCACCGATCCATCGAACTATCGCGCCGCGAAGCATCTTGATGCCTGGCTGAAAGCCCGCAACATCATCGCCATTGCCGGCGTGGACACCCGCGCTCTCACGTGCCTGATCCGCGATGGCGGCATGCCGAATGCCGTGATTGCGCACAATGCCGCAGCAAGATTCGACATCAGCGAACTGAGCCGCCGGGCCGCTGAATGGCCTGGCCTTGAAGGCATGGACCTGGCGAAGGAAGTGTCCTGCACGCAGCGCTACAACTGGGATGAAACCCTGTGGGACTGGAGCAACGGTTTTGGCCGGCTACAGGATCCCATCCACCACGTTGTGGCCATGGATTTCGGTGCCAAGCGGAACATTCTGCGCTGTCTTACGCAGCAGGGCTGCAAAGTCACCGTTGTTCCCGGCAACACCACCGCTGAGGAGATACTTGGCCTTGAACCGGATGGGGTTTTCCTCTCGAACGGCCCCGGCGACCCGGCGGCGACCGGCGAATATGCCGTACCCGAAATCCGCAAACTGGTTGCCAGCGGCAAACCGATATTCGGAATTTGTCTCGGTCACCAGATGCTGGCCCTGGCGTTGGGGGGCACCACGGTGAAAATGCACCAGGGCCATCACGGCGCCAATCACCCGGTAAAGGATCACACCACCGGAAAGGTCGAGATCACTTCCATGAACCATGGCTTTGCGGTCGATGGAAAATCCCTGCCCGACGGCGTTGCCGAGACACATGTTTCTCTGTTTGACGGTTCAAATTGCGGCATTCAGCTTGTGGGAAAGCCAGTGTTCTCAGTGCAACATCACCCGGAGGCGTCTCCTGGCCCGCAGGACTCCCATTACCTGTTTACCCGTTTTGCCGACTACATGGCTGATGCCGTAAAACAACCCTGATTGGGCCCAGGCCCTAGGCGCGATATGAGCAAATCAAACATAGCCACCATGTTCGGCGCCGGCGATGTGTCCACGTTTCTCGGACTGCCTTCGTGCGCTTCACCGGATCAGGTGAGCGCGAAAGCAGCCATTCTGGGTGTGCCGAGCGCGACACCTTACGCTTCCGTCGGCCCATATTGCGCCAGCGGCCCTGACGCAATCAGGGCAGCGGCGGCACCTTATGCCGCCAACCTGGAACACATGGATTTTGATTTTGCCGAACCGCTGTTGCCCGGCGGCCCGCCGGATGTCTGCGATCTGGGAAACCTGGCCTATGGCGAAGACAGCGCAGCCAATCGTGCCGCGATCACCGCCGCGGTATCGGCTATCGTCGACCGCTCAGCCGTGCCCATCGTTCTGGGTGGAGACGACAGTGTTCCGATTCCCATGCTTCAGGCCTTCGCCGGCCGCGGCAAATACACGATTGTCCAGATCGATGCCCATATTGACTGGCGTGACGAAGTGGCCGGTGAGCGGTGGGGATTGTCGTCGACCATGCGGCGGGCGTCCGAGATGGATCACATCGAGCGCATCATTCAGGTCGGCGCCCGCAATATCGGCTCTGCCAGGCCGCAGGACCATGCCGATGCACTGGCCTGGGGCGTCAAATTCTTCACCGCCCGCGACGTCGCAAAGGGGGGTGTTGCTCAGGTCGCGGAGGCCGTGCCCAACGGCTCCAACGTCATCATCTGCTTTGATTGTGACGGGCTCGATCCTGCCATCATGCCGGCCGTCATCGGTCGGGCACCCGGCGGCCTTGACTACTGGCAGACAGTCGAGTTGCTCAACGCCATTTCAGCGAAGGCCCGAATATCCGCCTGTGACCTGGTCGAGTTCATGCCGGATTGTGACGTCGACGGACTTGGAGCGCTGACCGCCTACCGCATGGTGGCGGCCATGCTGGGACTGGTGTGCCGCCAATAGCGCTGCGTGCGCCCGCTTGAAGACCGGGTCCGGGAGAAACTCAGTTGACGAACTTCAGTTTCCTGCCACCGGCATAAAAACCGTCCGATTTTTGCTCGAAACTGCGGCATCCGGCACCCCTGCCGGGAAAATCACCGGACGGGTCGTAGCGGTCGCATATGCGGCCCTTTTCAGCCCACCATCTGCCTTCCCCGCTTCCCGATGAGGATTTCCAGTTCAAGGTACCGCCTTCGACCAGGGTAATGTTCGCGCTTTTACCGTCAATACGCGAGGCGAGCACCTTTCCCGCCAACACTTCCTTGATCTCTGCCGACTCCATTTTGCCCCGATAAGGCGCGCTTTTGTTGCCGGAACCGTTGTCGCTGGCAGCCAGCCCTGCCTGGACGGCCTTCTTGGGTTTGGTTTTCTTGCGCGGCACCGGTGCCTTCTTGGCCTCGGCTTTTGCCTCCTTCGCTCTGGCAGCGTCGGCTTTCGCAGCCTTGCTGCCGGGCTTGGGCCGCGGCACAGGAACATCGGATCTGCCGGCTTCATCTTCTTCGGGCTTTGCAGCACCCGCCGCATTTGACCAGTTGCCTGCCCGTTTCACACCGCTGTCATCCGAAAAGGCGCGATCACCGGCATGGGCCTCAGGCATATCCGCCACGGCAGCGGCAAGGCCAATTCCAGATGCAGCCAGCAACACAATAACACGTCTCATGGGAAACCCCTGTCTCAATCCGTCTCCCGGGCATGACCCAGGTTGATGGACACAAGTTATCAGCACTGAAGGTCAATCTCAACGTCGGGCGAGAAGTCTTCTGTCAAGCGCCGTTGCCTTGACCATCGCATGCACCGCCTTGCCGGGTTTCAGCTTCAGTTCGTGCGCGGATGCCCTGCTGATGCGTGCCCGCACCGCCTGCCCGGCTACCGACAGTCTTACTTCGGCAAACGCGGTATCCGCTTCCGCCTGCACTTCCTCGACGCGCGCCGGCAACACATTGCGCAAAGACACGCCTTTGGGTTTCGCAACAGCAATGGAAACATCTCGCGCCCGGACCCGAAGCCGAACAACTTCTCCAACCGGGAAATCCAGAAACGGCACTTCAACCTGCACGCCTTCTGTGACTTCAAGTTCGGTGAGCGCAAACTCGGCATTGTGTCTGCGCACCGTCGCCTCAATGATCGACCCGGCCTCGAACCTGCCGGTAAATGGCGGCAGGTCCAACCGTGACATAAGGTCAGCCGATCGGCCACTTGCCTCAATGCGCCCGCCCGCAATCAGCACCAGCTGGTTGGCAAGCCGCACGACCTCGTCGATGTGGTGGGTCACATAGATGACCGGAACCTGGAACCGCTCAGGGATCTGTTCGATGAAGTTCAGGGCCTGGGCACGCCGCTGCACATCCAGCGCACTGAGCGGTTCATCCATCAGCACAAGCCGGGGCCGCGTCAGCAGCGCGCGTGCCATGGCCACCCTTTGCCGCTCACCCCCGGACAGCCCCTGCGGCATGCGCTGCAGCAGGTGGGCAATGTCGAACACCTCAATCACGTCTTGCCGCGAGACTTCTGGGCCGGCGCCCTTGGCCCGGCGCTCGGCAAAACCCAGGTTGCCGGCCACATCAAGATGCGAGAACAACCGCGCGTCCTGAAACACATGCGCAACCGGACGTTGATGTGCGGCCACGAAAGTGTTGCTGTCTGAACGCAACCAATCGGTTTCGTCAAACCGCACAATGCCGTCGGCACCTGTCTCCAGCCCCGCAATCGTCCGCAATGTCATGGATTTGCCCGATCCGTTCGGCCCGAACAGCACTGTCACGCCATCAAGCGCCAGGGATTCCGATATTGCCAGGTCGAAGCGCCCGCGAACCAGGCGGAAATCCAGCTCAAGCCGCCCTGCGCTCATTGCCCCGCCCTAACCGGGATCGACCGGTTTACCGCAAAAACCCCTACCAGGACCGCAAAAGACAACAGCAACAGCCCGGCTGACAACATGTGCGCGGTGGCATAGTCAAGCGTTTCAACACTTTCATATATCGTGATGGAAACCACTTTGGTGCGCCCCGGGATATTGCCGCCGACCATCAGCACGACGCCAAACTCTCCCAGCACATGGGCAAACCCCAGCACGCAGGCCGTCACGATGCCGCGTTTGGCCTGCGGCAGGCCGACACTGAAGAATCGGTCAACCGGCCCCGCTCCCAGCGTTGCGGCGTCTTCCAGCGGGCCTGTCCCCATATCCTGAAACGCCTGTCGCATCGGCTGCACGACAAACGGCAGCGAGTGGATCATCGACGCCACCACAAGCCCGGTGAAGCTGAACGTCAGCGTTTCACCGGTCAGGCTGACCCACCAGCTTCCCAGCCAGCCAGCGGGGCCAAGCAGGATCAGCAGGTAAAACCCCAGCACGGTGGGTGGCAGCACCAGCGGCAAGGTCGTCAATGCTTCCACCGGTATTTTCAGCCGCGACCGCGTGAACGCCAGCCACCAGGCAACCGGTGTTGCAAGCACCAGCAGCAGGACCACGGAGATCGTGGCCAACTGCACGGTGAGCCATATCGCGTCGAAAACCTCAGCCGTCATGGGCGAGCCGCTCCGTAGCCGAACCGGTTGACAATGCCGGCCACCTTATCCGACTTCATGAAACTCATGAACATACGGGCTGCGGCATTTCTGTCTGCCCGCATGATAAGCACGGCGTCCTGCAGTATCGGTTCGTGCAGTTCCTCGGGAACATCAATCCAGTGCCCCTGCTGATTGTCCGGCAAACCTGAGACTTGCGACTTCGCAACCAGTCCGACCGTCACATTGCCGGATGCAGCCATTGCAAATGTCTGACCGATGTTCTCGCCGTAGACAATGCGGCCGGACAGCCCCGTCAACAGACCCAGCCGATCAAGCGCCTGCTGTGCAGCAAGTCCGTATGGCGCCAGTTTCGGATTGGCCATGGCAAGCCGCGAAACCTGCACCATGTCCAGCGTTTGGAAAGCAGTTCCCGTCAACGGCAAAGAATTGCGCGACCACAACACCAGTGCACTGGTGGCGTAGGTGAATCGGCTGCCTGGCACTGCCGCCTGCCTTTCAACCAGCAGTTCCGGCCGCGCCTGGTCTGCAGCCAGAAAGACGTCAAACGGCGCGCCGGCCAGTATTTGGGTCGCCAGTTTGCCGGTGGCCCCTGCCACCAGGACAATTGAATGGCCGGTGCCTTCCTCAAATTCGGCCGCGATTTTCCGGGCAGGCAGCAGAAAATTCGTCGCAACCGCAACGACAACCTCATCCGCCTTGGCTGGCAGCACAGGCAGCGCCGCGAAAATCATGCCGGCCATAAGCCAGTTGAGCGCGAATTTTTTCATGAACAGTGCATACACCAGAAACCGGAGAAGTATTCAAAAATTCACTTTCAATCAAAAAAAGTCCCGAAAATCAGCCATTTTTTCATATGTCAGATTCCTGAACTGCAGATGAACGGCCCGTTCAGCCAACATTCGGCACCGCCCGACTAGTGTGACCCTCATCAGACGACCTCCGGCACCCCTCAAGCGCCGAAACGAAAAGGGAGGAAGACATGACAAAGACAATGACAGCAGCAGGCATGGCAGGCGCGCTCACCGTTTTCGCAGCCTTCTCATCCATGGCGGCACCCGCAACGCAACACCTTGAAACCAACGAGACCAACGTCACGGTGATTTACAAGACCAACCCCAACTGGCCGATCCGCGGCATGATGAGCGTTGACCCGTGTGACGTTCGCAAGTGCCAGGAGATCTGACGCAACAGATTGACAAGTTTTGAAGAACCACTGTCTGGGGCAGCCCCTGGACAGTGTCAGGGAACCGGGTCACGACGAGCTCCGCATGACCCATCCGCCCCTCTCGCCATGCATGTTTGGCGTGTGCCCGGTCCCTGACTTGGATTCGTCTCTGACGCTCACTATATCAATGAGTAAGAGACTGGCAGCCTGCCCCAATCCTCTCGACCCCTAGAGGATCTCCCCTGCAAACCGGGACGGACTGTCAAAACTCGAAGGGCCCCGCGCACATCCTGCGACGGGGCCCTTTTTTGTTGCTTCAGGCTGTATGAAAGGCGGCCTAGTCCACGATCACCTTGGCGCCAATGTCTATCATGTCGTACAGAGCGATCACGTCTTCATTGCGCAGCCGGATACAGCCGGATGATACCGATTCGCCGATCGTCCAGGGCTGGTGCGTGCCGTGAATGCGATACAGCGTGTTGCCCAGGTAAAGTGCGCGTGCGCCAAGCGGATTGTCTTCACCGCCTTCCATGCGCTCCGGCAGGTGCGGCTCGCGTTCGCGCATTTCCGCTGGCGGATGCCAGGCCGGCCACTCTGCCTTGCGGGCAATATGGGCCCTGCCTTTCCAATTGAAACCGGCGCGCCCAACACCAACGCCATACTCAAT
>JBCCVY010000145.1:0-8755 GCA_039194725.1 Pseudomonadota bacterium | reverse complement strand
TGGAATTCGGTGCCCTCGGCATAGTGGTCACGCGATTGCAGGCGCGAAAGATGATCACATATGAGCGGAGCGGGCAGGCCCTTATAGGTGATCATGCCGTCGACAATAGTGTGGCTCAGATCAATCAGTGCGCCGGGTTCCGCGCCCTGTGCGCGTGACGCACCGCTGCGCTTGTGGGGCTCGGAAATGATCTTCTTGTTCAGTATCCGGGCCGACCCGACCATCAGCAGTTGCAGGTCCTTGATGATGTAGGCCGCCAGCTCACGGTCTGAAATGTCGTCACCGTCAATGTCGAGACGGAAATCCTGGCCCTGGATGCCGCCGCCATTTGAAAACTCAATCTCGAAATCAAAGCATACGCGTTTATCGCTCATATTGGGCGGTCTCCGTCTTTCTTGCACGATGGCGTCTAACCTTGGCCCGGTTGCCGCAGCCGGTTGCCGATGAGCACCAGATCCGGTTGCCGGGACGCGACTTGTCCAGAAACAGCATGCCGCATTCGGCACAGCGACGCAGGCGCTCGGGCCGGGCAGGCGGCAGCAGGTTCAGTGCATCTGCGGCTATGCTGGACAGGACTGATGCAAACGGTTTCGCACTGATTTGGCGAACCGTGCCGTCAACGAACTGCGGCCGGAAATCAGCCTCGCGCGCCAGTGTGTTGAGCAGGTCTGCATCCGGCCTGGAAACCTGTTCGCCGTCGAGCACGCTGGAAACGGCGTTGAAAACCGCACCGCGCAACAATCGCACATCTGCCAGGCCCGCTGAGTCAACCGGCACGTTGTCCGGCAGTCCGGCTTGCCCGATCCAGTTGCGAAGGTCTTCCGGGGTGTTGAGCAACTCCAGTGCCCTGCCATTACGATCTGCAATCGTGTCGACGAGGTCGAGGCAGAGCGAGCCTGCAATGAATTCAACTCGGCGAACCATGTAACCAGTATAACTAGTTACAATGCCTGCGCAAGCGGTGTGGCAAGGGTTCGTTCATTGCTGTTAGCGGACGTCCAGGACCGAAGTCTGCGCCGTGCGCACCACGTCCACCGCTGTCGAGCCCCGGATGGCACGCTGCAGCCGCGACCGGCCCTCGTCGCTGACCACGATGATGGCGTGGTCGGACCCCAGCTCGGAAATCTTCTGCGCTGCCGGGCCCACGGCGGTGATGACATCCTTGACCTTGATCCCCATCGCCTTGAGCAGGGCCCGGGCATTTTTGACGTTTTCTTCGGCAGCCGGCAGGCCGGCTTCCTGGGCGCTGGCTGAAAACAGGGTGATTGGTTCGCCGGCTGTGTGCGCCAGCACGGCCGCGCGGCGCACCGCCTGCATGGAGCGGGATGAGCCATCGGTGCAGATGAAAAACCCGGTCTTGTCCAGTGGCTCGCGAACGATCAGGACTGATGATGGCGCGTGCACCGTGACCTGCTGCACGATGCCTGCGTCAAACAGCGAATGGAATTCGCCGCGCCAGCGTGACGGCTCACCCATGATCATCAGGTTGTATGGGCCAAGTTCGTACTGGTCCAGGATACCCGCCGCCGGATCAGGCGCGGTCTTCAGTTTCAGGACCACCGTACGGCCTTCCTCGGAAATGAACTCGACCTTGTTGTCTCCCAGCGGGTCTCCCCAGGCGTCCTGATGGCCGGTTTTGCGGTTCCAGTCCTCGGCCGGGATGCCTTCTTCGCGCAGGATGTCCAGGGCCATGCGCAGCCGGGTGATGCCGGGCAGTTCCAGGCCGGAGTCCAGCATGTTCTGACGAGCAACTCGAACCTGCAGCCCGCCTGACCACAGGCCTTGGTCGATGGAGCGCACATACAACACGATGATGTCGCAGTCGTCCGTCTTGGCCAGCCGCGCCGCCATGCGGACAGTGCAGAACGATTCATCGGTTTCGTCTATGCAGGCCAGAATGCGGAACCGCGACCGGCGCTGGGCATAGACATTGGCGAGCGTCTTGCGCAGCGCCCGTTCCTGACGATCGGAAAAAGATTTCAGGCCAAGTATCGACATGTGATTGTCTTAAACCCCAACCAGCGGCCAGTAAACATAGGCTACCGCCAGCATCACCACGATAGACACCACCGCCATGCGCCAACCGACCTTCAGGAAGTCTGTCGTCTTGAGGTAACCGGAGGCATAGACGATGGTGCATGCCGGTGTGCCGACCACGGTGAGATAGGCAAATGCAGACGACACGGCGGTGATGAAGCCAAGAATGATCGGGCTCTCCTGCGCGGCCACAGCAACTTTCAGAACGATTGGACCAAGCACCGCAACGGCAGCTCCGTTTGACATTGTGTTGGTGACGAAGGTTGTCAGCACCGACACGGCTGCCCACAGGCCAATGCCCTGGTCAGCTCCAATCGGGCTGAGCAGCGCCAGAAAGCGCTCTGCCACCCACAGCGCGGCGCCGGTGTCTTTCATTTGCACTCCGAGTGAAATGGCTGCGGCGTAAAGCAGAACCACGCCCCAGTTCACGCCGGAGTTCACATCCTCCCAGCGCACCAGCCCCGCCACCAGGAAGGCAGCAGCCGCGGTGACGGCAACTATGCCCATGCCCAGCGTCTGGGACTGGGTAACCCAGCCGAAGATACACAGTGCAAAGATCGCGATCGAAACCCAGTCGGATCCTTTAAGCGGGCCGGACAGCAGAACCTGCGCTCGCAGTTTGGCGCAGGCGCGGGACAAGTCCCGATACTCCGGCTTGAAAGCCGTGAAGAGTATGAGCGTCACCAGCGGCAACTGGATCAGGAACATCGGGTAGGCGTAGGCCATCCACTTGGCATAGTCGATCAGGAAGGCCGCCGTGGATGGATCGGCGGGATTGTAGAAAAACTCTTGCCAATAGCCGATCATGATGGCGTTACGCGCACCGCCGGAAGGCGTGCCGATACCTGCGATGGAGCAGCCGTATGAGATCGAAAACAGCAGGCATGCGGCCAGGTTGCGTACCTTCTCGCGATCCTGCGAAGTGAGGGTGATCAGCGTAATTCCCACCGGCAGCATCATGGCCGCAACAGTGTGCTCACCCACAAACGAGGCCAGGATTCCCGACACCACCGAAATGCCGAAACAGATGGCCAGAGTGCTGGTGCCCGTCAGGCGCACAATGAGCCAGGCGATGCGCCTGTCGAGTTTTTGCTTCACCAGCGCAACGGCCAGCATCAAGGAGCCCATGATAAACAGGACGGAGTCCGTCATTAGAGACTTGGCGACACTTGTAGATTCAAGTCCCAACAACACCACCTGTCCGATGACAATCAGCAATGCCACGGTGGGCAGTGGCACCGGCTCGGTGATGAACAGGATCGTCGCGAACAGCGACATGGTCAGCACGATCTGACCTTCACGGGTCAAGCCTTCGTATGGCCCGGTTTGCAGGAAGGCAAATGACAGCAGCAGCGCGATGAAGAACCAGCGCTTCTCCCAGAAGTAGTACAGGTTGATCTGGCTGCGTAGGTGAACCCAGCGCTGATACCCGTGCCGCTGCATCCGGTGCAGGCGGTGTTCACCGTAATCAGCCTGAAGGCTGTCGCGGGCCAGCTGAAAACCGGTGTCGCTCATGCAATCCCCCTTGCGATGCTCTGTCTGCCTGTGAGAGGGTCTGAGCCGTTGAATTCAATTATGCGCCAGGAACGGAAAGCCGCCCGATGACAAAGCTCGATGCAATTCTTGACCATGCTGACGACCAGCTCGAAGCCAGTCTCGACAGGTGGTTTGATCTGCTGCGCATCCCATCCATCTCGACCGATCCGCAATACAAGGATGAATGCCGCAAAGCAGGACAGTGGGTCACTGACGAATTGGCCGGCATGGGGTTTGCAGCAAGCCTTCGCGACACGCCCGGACACCCGATGGTGGTCGGACATTACGATGGTCCTGCGGGAAGCCCGCATGTCTTGTTCTACGGTCACTATGATGTCCAGCCTGCCGAACCGCTCGACAAATGGAAAACCCCACCATTCGAGCCGGAGCGCGTGGCGGGTGATGATGGAGTAGAGCGCATATATGCCCGCGGCGCCAACGACGACAAGGGCCAACTGATGACCTTCATAGAGGCCAGCCGCGCCTGGATCAAGACGACAGGTGGATTACCTGTCTCGGTGACGGTGTTGTGCGAGGGCGAGGAAGAAAGCGGCAGCCCGAGTCTGGACCCATTTCTGACCGCAAACGCCGATGAGCTGACCCGGGAAGTGGCGCTGGTTTGCGACACCAATATGTGGGACCCGGACACACCCGCCATCTCGACCCGGTTGCGCGGCCTGGCACATGACGAGGTCACCATCATCGGCCCGCGCATCGACCTGCATTCAGGCTTCTATGGTGGGGCAGCATTCAACGCCATTCATGTGCTGACGAAGATTCTGTCCGACATGCGCGATGATGACGGCGGTATTGCCATCCCGGGTTTCTACGATGGCGTGCCTGAACTGCCGCCGGAAACGGCGGCTCAATGGCAGGGGCTCAACTTTGACGAAGGCGAGTTCCTTGGCGATATCGGCCTGAAAGGCCCTGCCGGCGAGAAGGGCCGCAGCGTGCTTGAGATGATCTGGTCGCGCCCGACACTGGAGGTGAACGGCATCTTCGGCGGCTATACGTCCGCTGGGACCAAGACTGTGATACCGTCTGAAGCCACCGCCAAGGTGTCGATGCGCCTTGTCGGCCAGCAGGACCCAAAACACGTCATCAAAGTGTTTCGCAGGTTCATTGAAGACCGGCTGCCGGACGGATGTTCGGTTCGCTATGGCGGCGACGCAGACGGTTCTCCTGCGATCGAGATTCCGGAAGACAATCCGCATCTGAAAAAGGCCGCCAAGGCGCTGGCAGATGAATGGGGCAAGCCTGCCGTGTTGATGGGGTGCGGAGGGTCGATCCCGGTGGTGCGATCATTTGAGGACATTCTCGGCATGCAGAGCCTGCTGGTCGGGTTTGGCCTGCCTGACGACGCGCTGCATTCGCCCAACGAAAAATACAACCTGAAAAGCTTTCACAAGGGCATCAGAAGCTGGATACGGGTGATTGATGAACTGGCCGGATAGGCCCCGGCATCAGCATGTTCAAACAGCTTGTCATTGGCTCAATTGTCATTATCGCAACAGTCGCCATCCAGGCGGAAATGTTTGCGTTAATGACCCGCAAGCACGAGCCGTTCCTGACCTGGACAAGAACCAAGTTCCGGCGCTTCGCCGGAACCGCCTTCATCACCGTGGCCATGCTGGTTGTGCTGTTCACCATGACCGTCGAAGTCTGGTTGTGGGCTTTGGTACTTCTGGCTGTCGCTGCCGTGACGGCGCTTGATCCTGCGGTCTATTTTGCCCTGGTCTGCTTCACGACACTGGGCTTCGGCGACATCACCCTGCCGACCGAGTGGCGCCTGCTGTCGGCGCTGATCGGGGCCAACGGATTTTTGATGTTCGGCTGGTCGACCGCCTTCATGGTGGAGTTGATCCGCAAGAGCCGCTAGAGCGGCCCGGCAATCGTTTCGCTCATCACCCGGGCGAGTTGGCGATCTCGTGACTTGTCGGAGCCGGAGAGCCCGGAAACCGTGCTGGCTTTGTCGGCATCTGATCTGTGCTGGTTCATCTTCCACACGCCTTCAAGGCGGCTGACGCGCAGTTCCACACCCACAATTCCGCGCAGCATCTTGCCCACATAGTCATCCGGCGCGTCTGATACCTTCCAGGGAGCCGGCTGTTTGGCCTCGTTGAGGTCGGTCAGGTCGTTGACATGGGCCAGCAGTGCGTCGGCGTCGTGGGTCGTGCTTGCGACGCCATGTGCATGCACGATCACGTAGGCCCAGGTCGGCACGACCTTGCCGGTTTCCTGCTTGCTGGCATAGTGGGAGGGCGACAGATAGGTGTGAGGTCCCTGGAAAATGGCCATCGACGTGGTGTTGCCGCGCTCGATGACCTTCCAGTGGTTGTTGGCGCGCGCAAAATGGCCGCACAGCCTGATGTCTCCGTCCTTGCCCTCGCTGGCCAGCAGTGGCAGGTGCGACACTTTCAGGGTGCCGTCGGCTGTCGAGGTAACCAGCGCCGCCAGCTGAATGGCGCGCGCGGCGTCGAGCAGGACGGGCTGTCTGGTTTCCCGCGACGTATCACGTGCATACACGGTATCGGCCATGACGATCTCCTGGTCTTTCTACAGCGCCGCCATCTTTGCCTTGTTGGCGGTCGCCAGTTCCTGTTCGGTCGCGCCCAGATCATAGGCCGGTGACAGGATAAGTTCGGCTGATGTCAGATCAAACACCATGAAGCCCGTCATGTGCTGCAGGAAGTCGCCCCAGTACTGTTCGAACACACCGGTGAGCTCGTTTGACGCAACCGCCTTGGAAATTACGGTTCCATTGCCTGCGACCCGCACCGCCTTTCGCGTCAGCGGATCAAGAAAGCAGATCTCGCAGGCCGCGTTCCGGCGCAGGTTTCCCACCGTGCCGGGAGAACGGATATTGCCGCACGCAATCGTGCGGTCGTCGACAACGACGAAGGTTGCCTTGGGCGACACCGCAGCCGACCCGTCGGCTCGCACAGTTGCAACGAATCCGGCGGTGTGGGTGCGGATCAGGGATTGCATCTCTTCAGTAAGCATGTTCGCGTCTCGCTCTAGCCGGCTCTGAAATTCACGGCGTGGTCCGGGGCAACAAGGCCATCGTGATTGCGCGGATCGTCGACTGGTGTTCCGGTTGTTGTTGTCAGTGGCACAACGCCGGCCCAGATCGGCAGTTCATAGTCTTCCTCATCATCCACCGGGGGTCCAGTGCGGATCTTGACGGATGCTTCGTCGAGCGGCAGCCGCAGTACCGTCGTCGCTTTCAGTTCCTGTTCGTTGATAGGACGCAGCACGTCCCAACGCTCCGGGAACCAGACATCGAACATGCCCTTCAGCCGAGCCTCTTTGTCGCCCGGATCGTCGACAATTTCAGCCTCACCGAACACCATGCACGAGCGATAGTTGGCGGAGTGATGGAACCCGGAACGCGCCATGACCATGCCGTCCCACACTGTCACGGTCAGACATACCTGGGTGGCCTTTGCGGCGCGCAGGAAGCGGCTGGCGGAAGAGCCGTGCCAGTAGACATGGTCGCCTTCGCGCCACTGCATCGTCGGCGTGACGACCGGCGCCCCGTCAAGCTGGTAGCCGACATGGCACAGGGGCATGGCATCCAGCACCGCGTGAATCGATGCGGCATCAAAGTGCCCGCGGTCATGCACCCGACGGAGCCGGGTGCGTTCACTCGGCGCATCTGTCTTTCGGGCCATTGCTGCTACCTCGCCTGATGTATCGACATTGCGGCAGATCAGCGTAATAATGGCCTTAAAGAAAGGGCCAATATGAGCAAATTCAGTATGTCCACTACAGATGCCGCCATTGCTGCGATCTCACTGGACAGGGCCGGCGCGGCACCCTTGCACGTGCAATTGACCAGCCAGTTGCGCGACATGATCCTGTCCGGCCGTATCGCGCCGGGCGGACGCTTGCCCGGCAGCCGCGCCTTTGCCGGCGACCTCGGCGTGTCGCGCATCACCGTGACAACCTCCATGGACCAACTTGTGGCAGAAGGCTTTGCCGAGGGCCGTCACGGCAAGGGATTGTTTGTGGCGCCGCATCTGCCGGATACGTCGCTGAAGATAACCGGCTATGACGAGCCATTTGAAATTCGCCCGATTGAAAAAGGGCGCCCGGCACCGCTGCCGTTTCAGCCGGCTGCCCATGATGGCCGGCTGTTTCCGCATCAGGAGTGGGCCAAGCTGCTGGAACAGGCCTGGCGAAATCCGGACATCCGCACTGCATCGGGAATTGACCCATCCGGGCATCCGGCGCTGCGCGAGGCCATTGCGCACCATCTTCACGAATGGCGCGGGCTGCGCTGCCAGCCCACGCAGGTGTTTGTCACGGCAGGCGGCGGTGATGCGACACAGCTGCTCATCCGGGCACTTGGGCTTGCTGGTCATGAGGTGATCCTGGAAGATCCCGGCTATCCGCTGTTTGCCAGTGAGCTGTCGCAGCAGGGGGTTGGCGTGGTTCCGGTTGCCGTTGACGAGGACGGGCTGGATCCCGCCGCCATGCCCGCTGCCCGCTTGGCCATCACTACACCGTCGCGGCACTACCCCACCGGCGTGACCATGCCGCTGGCACGGCGGCTCGACCTGCTGGCCTGGAGCGACAGGCATCATGCGCTGATTCTGGAGGATGATTTCGACAGCGAATACCGCTATCGCGGAACCCCGCTTCCCACCCTGATCGGCCTGGCTGACAACGAGCGGGTGCTCTACATGGGTTCGTTCTCGAAGGTTTTCACGCCACAATTGCGGCTGGGCTATCTCGTGGTGCCCGAGCCGCTGGTAGCGGCATTTGAACAGGTGCTTCGGGAACGCGGACCGCTGGCGTCGGCTGTCGCGCAGCCGGCCCTGGCGCAGTTCATGGTTTCCGGCCGCTTTGCCACCCATATCCGGCGCATGCGGCGGGTCTACAGTGTGCGCCAGCAGGCCCTGGTTGAGAGCGTGTCGCGCCACCTTTCCGGGTTGCTGGAGGTGCGCGCCGAAGCGGGTGGCATGCATCTGACCGCCAAGCTGTCGGCCGCACTTTCTGCCCGAATGAGCGACACTGAGGTGTCACAAAGGGCAACTGAGGCAGGGCTGGTGCTGCCGGCGCTGTCATCGTACAGCGCAGCATCTGCCGGTCATCAGGGTCTGCTGATGGGGTATTCCGGTTTTGATGAAACCGAGCTGGATTCAGCGTGCGCGACACTGGCCGGCTTGCTTCAGGT
>JBCCVY010000144.1:0-8785 GCA_039194725.1 Pseudomonadota bacterium | reverse complement strand
CTGACGGTGATGACAGCCTGCTGTTTGATACAGGCTCCGGCCGGCGCCCGATTGCGCCGGTGGTGGCCCGTCATGGCGCCGGCAATGTCCGTGCCTTTCCGTCGCACATGCACTTCGATCACCTTGGCAACATCAACGCCTTCGGCCCGGTGATCGCTGCCGATCTGCCGATGCTGCGCGCCATTGGGACAGGCGGTGCGCTGACGCCGCCGGAAGAGATGTTTCTCGGGGCCAGCGAAGCCGTGCCGGCGCCGACATTTGGGGTCGGCTGCTGGGTTGCTCCCGGCGAAACGGTGAAAGTCGGGTCGCGGACCCTGCAGGTGGTGCACACGCCAGGACACTCGCCTGATTCCGTGTCGTTGTGGGAGGTGGAACGGAACCGGTTCTATGCTGCAGATTTCATCTATCGCGGCGCGTTGTATGCCCAGACCCCGGGTGCATCCCTGCCGGACTACCTTCGCATCTGCGAGCAGTTGCTGAACGACCTGCCGGAACAGGTTGAGATCGTTTGCGCGCACGGGCAGCCGGAAAACGGTCTCGATGATGCGCCGATACTCGGCTATCGCGATCTGCTCGCCCTGCGCGATGTTGTGGCCAAATTGCTGGGCGATAAGCCCCATAGCGGTGAAATGCCGGTCAATGACCGCATGTATCTGCTGTTTTCCGAGGAGAGTTTCCTGAGCGCGTCAGGTCAAAAATAACTATATAAAGAAATCTTTATGTGTTATGTGAGAAGCTTCAACACTGACTAAGGTGAGTCCAAAGAAACATGGCCCGTGCAAACTTCCTCGATCTCCTGAAATCTCGCGACTGGCTGCTGGCGGACGGCGCCACCGGCACCAACCTGTTTGCCATGGGGCTGCAGTCCGGCGATGCGCCGGAACTGTGGAACGAAGATCACACGGACCGGGTCCGGGCACTGCATCGCAACTTCATCGAGGAAGGCTCTGACATCGTGCTGAGCAATTCGTTCGGCGGCAACGCCTACCGGCTCAAGCTGCACGATGCGCAAGACCGTGTGCATGAACTCAACAAGAAGGCGGCCCAGCTAGCGCGTCAGGAAGCAGATGCCGTGGACCGCCCGGTGATCGTGGCCGGCTCCATGGGCCCCACGGGCGAGATATTCGAACCGGTCGGCACACTGACCCATGACCAGGGCGTAGCGGCGTTTGCAGAGCAGGCCCAGGCACTGGAAGCCGGTGGTGCTGACGTGTTGTGGCTCGAGACCATGTCGTCGGAAGAAGAGTTCAGATCCGCCCTCGAAGGAGCGCGCACGACGGCCCTTCCGGTGGTTGCGACCATGAGCTTCGACACCAACGGCCGCACCATGATGGGACTGACACCTGCTGCCTATGCCGCTCTTGCGGCGGCGCAGCCACAGGCTCCTGACGCCATTGGGGCCAATTGTGGAACCGGCGCGGCAGAACTGGTGGCAACGGTTCTCGGTATGACAGAGGCCGATGGCGGTGTGACCGTCGTGGCCAAGGGAAACTGCGGCATTCCAGCTTGGGTGGATGGCCACATTCACTATGATGGCACCCCAGAACTGATGGCCGATTATGCTCGGCTGGTGCTCGATTCTGGCGCCAAGATCATTGGCGGGTGCTGCGGCACAACCTACGATCACATACGGGCAATGCGCGCGGCGCTGGAAGGTTACTCTCGCGGTAAGCGGCCTTCCGTCGAACAGGTTGAAGCCAAGCTCGGCAAGGTATCCGCGCTGGCGCACGGTACCGACACGGCTGCCGAAGGCGCAGCCCGCCGTGGCCGTGAGCGGCGGGGCCGGCGCCGCGGCTAAACAGGACCCGGACAGGCGCCTCATCACAGCTTGTGGTTGCCTTTTGGCAGCTTTCCCGGCTAGTTCCGTTGCCGGGCTTGCAAAACTGCCCAGATGGCCTACCAAGGTTGAATGCCTGAAGATTTGCAAGACAGTCCGGACCCCGGTCCGTCATCGGCTCTTGGCGTGCCGATTTTTCGCGCCATCTGGTTCGCCAGCGTGGGGTCGAACTTCGGCGGCCTCGTGCAGGCGGTTGGCGCGTCGTGGTTGATGACCACGCTGACGGACTCCCCACAATATGTGGCGCTGGTGCAGGCCTCGACGGCGTTGCCGATCATGCTGTTTGCCCTGCTGGCAGGCGCAATAGCCGATAATCTGGACCGCCGGACGGTGATGATCTGCGCGCAAGGCTTCATGCTGGTTGCGTCCACCCTGCTGGCCGTATGCGCGTGGTACGGCGTGCTCACGCCTTGGCTGCTGATCGGCTTCACCTTTGCCATTGGCTGCGGAACCGCTATGAACAATCCGGCCTGGCAGGCCTCGGTTGGCGACATGGTGCCGCGTGACCTGCTGCCCAATGCGGTGGCCCTGAACTCGATGGGCTTCAACATTGCCCGCAGTGTCGGTCCCGCCGTTGGCGGTGCCATCGTTGCCGCGGCAGGCGCGGCGGCGGCGTTCGCCACCAATGCGCTCAGCTATGTCGCCTTGCTGGCGGTGCTCGTGCGCTGGCGCCCGGACACCGCACCACGCACACTGCCGCGTGAACGGCTTGATCTGGCCATAACAGCGGGCGTTCGCTATGTGGCGATGTCACCGAACATCCGCGCGGTGCTGCTGCGCAGTGTTTTCTTCGGCATGGCCGCCGCCGCGGTCCCGGCGCTGCTGCCGGTTGTCGCCAATGACATCATGTCCGGCGGCCCTTTGGTTCTTGGCACCTTGCTCGGTTCGTTCGGGGTGGGAGCCGTGGCCGGCGCCTTGTCCAGTGGCCGGGTGCGCAAGAGATATTCAACCGAGTGGATCGTGCGGACCGCATCGGTCGCAGTGGTCATCGGTACCGCCATCACCGGCGCAAGCACCATGCTGTTCGTCACCATGCCGGCCCTGATGCTGGCCGGGGCGGGATGGGTGTGGGCTTTGTCCACCTTCAACGTCTCGGTTCAGATGGCCGCGCCGCGCTGGGTGGTTGCGCGGGCTCTGTCTCTCTACCAGATGGTGACGTTCGGCGGCATGGCATTCGGCAGCTGGTTGTCCGGCTATACTGCCACGCACTATTCCATACCGGTTGCGTTGTTTTGTGCAGCGGCATTGATGGCCATGACCGCGCTGCTGGGGCTGGTCCGGCCCCTGAGGCAGATCGAAAATGTCGACCTTGCCCCACTCGATCACTGGCGCGAACCGGAAACCGCGGTGCCGCTGGAGCCACGTAGCGGGCCGGTGGTCATCACAGTCGAACACCGTATTGCCGAGAAGGATGTCGTGGCGTTCCTGAATGTCATGAACGAGCGCCGCCGTATCTGCCGCCGGGACGGTTTCAAGCGTTGGACTTTGCTACGTGATCTGGAAGATCCTCAATTGTGGATTGAACGGTTTCACGTCCCGACCTGGCTGGACTATGTCCGCGACGCACAGCGTCGCACCAAGGCCGACGCCACCATTTACGAGCAGGTCGAGAAACTGCATATCCCGGGCAAACCGGCAATCGTGCATCGCATGATAGAGCGCCAGCCGGGTTCAATGCCGACCGCACAGCAGCCCGGCGGACGCGAGCTTGCCGATCCGCTGACCGACGTAACTCGGGCGTCTTAGGCCAGCACTTCCAACTGCTCGAGCAGGGTGTCCACTTCTTCCGCCGTGTTGTAGTGCGCCAGGCCGATGCGCAGTACGCCGCCAGCACTCATCAGGCCCATATGGTTGATCGGCTCCAGCGCGTAGTTGTGACCCGACCATAAGAAAATGTTTTCACCTGCCAGCGACTTTGCCAGGTCTGCCGGGACTTTGCCGTCGACGGTAATCGACACGGTCGGCACCCGCCGCTCCATGGCGTTGTCTGACGTGACGCCGCGAACCTTGACGCCTTTGATGGCGGTGAGGCCGCCGATCAGTTGTTCGGTAAGCGCCATTTCATGGCCCATGGCAGCCTGCATGCCCGCTACGATCCTGCCCCGCGACAGCGGTGATCCGATGTCGTCGTCGCCAAGCGAGGCGATGTATTCAATGGCGCCCAGCGATGCCGCCAGTGTTTCGCGCGGTGCGGTTCCGGTCTCGAACTTGCCCGGTGATCCGTATTCGAGCGCCGGACGCACTTGGTAAGAGAACATGGTGTCCAGCAGGTCACCGCGCCCGTACATGATGCCCTGGTGCGGACCGAAGAACTTGTAGGCCGACGACACCAGGAAATCACAGCCGATATCCTGAACGTCGATGACACCGTGCGGCGCAAACTGCACCGCATCCACATAGCTGATCGCGCCTGCGCTGCGCGCCTTGGCGCACATGGATTTCACGTCGTTGATGGTGCCGGTGCTGTTCGATGCATATGCGACGGCGACGATCCTGGTCTTGTCGCTCAGTACCTTGTCGAGAGCATCGTCGGGAAACTCGAATGTATCGGTGTCGAACTCCATCCACTTCACGGTCGCGCCGGTGTCGGCCGCCACCAGCAGCCATGGAGCGACGTTCGCGTCATGGTCCATGCGCGACAGGACGATCTCGTCGCCTTCACCCAGGTTGAGGGTCTTTTGCAGATTGCGCGACATGGCCAGCGTCATCGTGGTCATGTTGGCGCCATAGAACACGTCGCTGGTGGCAGGCGCATTGTAGAATGCGGCGGCGGCTTCATGGGCCTCGTCAACCAGCGCCAGCGCCATTTCCGAGGTCACGAACGAACCACCCAGATTGGCGTTCTGCTCGACCATGGCACGGTTGGCACGGTCGATGACATGTTGCGGCACCTGGGTGCCGGCCGGATTGTCCAGGTAGATGCGCGGCTTTCCGGCATCGGCAATGGCAAGGGCGGGGAACTGGGCGCGGACGCCGGCAACGGAGAATCCGGTCATGATGATCCTGGGTGGGTAGCGATGAGGGAGGAAGATATGATCGGTTAAAGGTGCGCGGTATCAGGGTCTTAGTCAAGCATGTGCAAGATTTTTGCAGTGCAGCAGTCGCAATCGGACAGCATTTTGTCGCTAGTTCATGTGCATGGTTGATTCATTAACTTGTATCAATGTCTAATCACGCTGAACGTATGCTGATTTGGTGGAGAAGACGATGACTGAAGAAGACGATCTCGATCTGCGGTCTCTTGATGACGAAGAGCTTACCCAGCAGATGCATGACGACCTCTATGATGGTCTCAAGGAAGAGATCGAGGAAGGCGTGCATATCCTGCTTGAGCGCGGCTGGACACCGTACAAGGTTCTGACCGAGGCCCTGGTGGAAGGCATGCGCATTGTCGGTATCGACTTCCGCGACGGTATTCTGTTCGTGCCGGAAGTGCTGCTGGCTGCCAACGCCATGAAGGCGGGCATGGCCATTCTCAAGCCGCTGCTGGCTGAAACCGGTGCGCCGCGTGTCGGCAAGATGGTCATCGGCACCGTCAAGGGCGATATTCACGACATCGGCAAGAACCTCGTGTCGATGATGATGGAGGGTGCCGGGTTTGAAGTGATCAATATCGGCATCAACAATCCGGTCGAGAACTACCTGGAAGCCATCGAAGAGCACAAACCCGACATTCTCGGCATGTCGGCGCTGCTGACCACCACAATGCCGTACATGAAAGTGGTTATCGACACTCTGAAGGAAAAGGGCATGCGCGACGACTATATTGTCCTGGTTGGCGGTGCGCCGCTCAACGAGGAGTTTGCCGCGGCCATCGGTGCCGATGCCTATTGCCGCGACGCTGCGGTTGCCGTTGAGACCGCCAAGGAGTTCATGGCACGCAAGCACAATCAGGTAACCGCCTGAGCTGCCGGCTTTTTTTGATCCAGGTTATGCAAACGCCGTCGGACATTTTCGGCGGCGTTTGTCGTTTTCAGCATCGCAAGATTGCCCACACAGGCCGATATTGGTGGCCATGAAACAGCTCGGCCCGGACGAAAAGTTTGAATTCCGCAAGAAGGCAGGTGATGTGCTGATTATTGCCTGCGGCGCGCTGGCCCGTGAGATGGTGGCGCTGATCGAGATCAACCGCTGGTCACATCTCGATATCCAGTGCCTGCCCGCCATCTGGCACAACACCCCGGAAAAAATCCCCGACGGTGTGCGTGATGCCATCCGCAAGGCCCGGGGGGAAGGGCGCTACCGGAAAATCTTCATCGCCTACGGTGATTGCGGGACCGGCGGGCTGCTCGACAAGGTCATCGAGGAGGAAGGCGTCAATCGCATTGACGGGCCGCACTGCTATTCATTCTTTGCCGGCAACGACAAATGGGCCGCGCACCAGGACGACGAAATCACCGCCTTTTACCTGACCGACTATCTGGCCCGACATTTCGACAAGCTGGTCTGGGAAGGGTTCGGCATGGCCGCGCACCCTGAACTGCGCGACATGATGTTTGCCAACTACACGAAGGTTGTCTACCTGGCACAGACCGAAGACGAGACCTTGCAGAAGATGGCCAGGGCTGCCGCAGACAAACTGCAGCTTGCTTACGAGTACCGGTTCACCGGCTATGGCGACCTGGCAACCGACATGGCCAGGCTGGAAACCGTCTGAAACCTGCGGCCGCATGCCGGCAAATCCACCATGCGGTTTCGCAAATCCGGGCAGGGCGGTTATACCGGGCCCATATTGCATCCATTAGTGAAGGCTGAAGAACATGACCTGGAACGTTTACCTGTCGGGCGAGATTCACACCAACTGGCGCGAGGAACTTGAACAGGGAGCCAAGGCCGCCGGCCTGCCTGTCAGCTTCTCCGCTCCCGTCACCAACCACCCGGCATCGGATGATTGCGGTGTTGCCATACTGGGCGAGGAACCGAACAAGTTCTGGCACGACAACAAGGGGGCCAATATCAATGCCATTCGCACCCGCACCCTGATCGAACGGGCCGATTTGGTTGTTGTGCGCTTCGGCGAAAAGTACAAGCAATGGAACGCTGCCTTTGATGCGGGCTACGCATCGGCGCTCGGCAAGGCGGTGATCATCATGCACGGGGCCGATCACCAGCATGCGCTGAAAGAAGTGGACGCAGCCGCCCTCGCGGTCACCGAAACCCCGGCACAGGTCGTGGATATCCTGCGCTATGTGATCAACGGCGAACTGAACGGCTACTAGTCTTCAGGTCTGGCGTCGGAGAAATCGTCACTCAGCGGCTCCTGGAACTCCCCGCCCGCGATTTCGTAGTAGTCACCGGCAAAGTCACAATAGATATGGCCCTTCAGCGGCACGCCGAGGGGGCCATCGAACACCCCGGCTGCAATGGCGATACGGTCGGTTCCCTCGGCTTTCCAAAACAGTGTGGACCCGCAGATCGAGCAAAATCCGCGCTTGTAGCCGGGAGTGGACTCGTACCAGGTCAGACCGTCTGTCGAGGTCATCGTCAGGGCATGGTCGGCGCATCCGGTGGCACTCATGTAGTTGCCCGTCTGCTTGCGGCATTGGACACAGTGGCACGCCACCACATCGCGCAGGCGGCCGGCCACCTCAAACCGTACACCGCCGCACAGGCAGCTTGCCTTGTGTGACGCGCTCATCAGGCCCTCACAGTGGACAGTGCTGCGATGTGATCCGGGGTGACACCGCAGCACCCGCCGACGATCTGGGCGCCGGCACCGCGCCAGCCTTGCGCCGCGACAGCGAAGTCAGACGGCGCGATATCGACGAACTGCCAGTCTGGCATGGTGAACTCGCCGGCTTCCGGATAGGCGCCGGTCGGGCCCGACCAGCTGGCCGAAATAATCTCCAGGCCCTCCAGTATGGTGTCGATCGGCGAATGCATGATCAGGCAGGCGTCCGGATCGAAACGGGTCAGTTCCCTGACAATCGTTTCCAGCAACTGGTCCGGATGATTGACACCTGCCAGCGCGCCGTTGCTGTTGCGTTCCACGGCAATGCCGACCCAGACCGGCAGGCCGGTGTTGACGGCCGCCTCCACCGCCCAGCTGGAAAACTTGGTGTCGCGCATCATCTCCATGATCAGCATGTCCGCACCGCAGGCTTTCAGGTTGGCTGCCTTGGCATCGAACAGGCGGCGTACGGTGTCGTCGTCCCAGGAGTAGCTCGGGTCGAAGTCGTCGGTGCCCTTGGCAATCGGACGCATCACCGAGATCGAGCCTGCGACGCACACCGGGTGATCGGCCGCGTCTGCGGCTTCGCGCGCAACTCGCATGGCGACGGTGTCGGTCTTGATCAGGTCGGCGTCCCGGCCATGGGCGTTGAACATCAGCGGGGCTGAGGCATAGGTATTGGCAGTAATGACTTCGGCACCAACCCTGATGTAGTCGTCATGCACCGCCCGGACCACTTCCGGATGGGTCAGGTTTGCTTCCGCACACCACACGTCTGAATCCATCTTTACGCCGCGGCGCTGGATGTCAGTGCCGGTGCCGCCGTCCAGGATGACCAGGTCGCCATTGTCGAGTTTGGATTTTATGTGTGCATACATGCCGGAGTTCCTCTTCAGTCGCGATATCCGATTGTCGCCGGATCGACGCCACGAGCTGTCATGAAAGCGACCATATGGAAGCGGGTTTGCGCTGGCGAGTAGAAATACTCAGGCCCGACAGGGCAGGCATTTCGGGCCATGCAGCCGCCAGTGCGGCACCGGTCTCCTTCTGGCGCGCCCAGATGCGTGGCGCAGGAGGTCACATCATAGCCCTTGGGTGAAAAGGCGCCCACCGGGCACGCGTTCAGACACGGCTTGTCCCGACAGGTGTCACACGGTGAGGCGCTGTCGTTCAGGGCCGGCAGCTCGAAGGCTTCGTCAAATATGAAGGCGGCGCGATAGGCATGCCAGAGCCCGAATCTGGGGTGGATGTTCATGCCGAGGGGAGACGTATGGCCG
>JBCCVY010000143.1:0-8786 GCA_039194725.1 Pseudomonadota bacterium | reverse complement strand
ATCGTCGGCAGATGCGGCATGCGGACCATGTTGCCGTGCGCGTCGTATTCGTATGGCTGTGACAGGGTCGAGCCCGGACCGGCCACATAATGCTCCGGACAGGGCTGGCCCTGAAACTCGCCGGCGCCGCTGGTGCCAAGCAGCCGGTTGCTGTCCAGGGCGTACTGATAGCAGCGTTTCCAGCGCAATACGGCGCCTCCCGTATGAGTGAAACTCAGTATGTTGCCCACGGCGTCATACAGGTATTCTTCGGTGTAACGCTGCAGCGCTTGCGGGCTGTTGGGAAATGGAATGCCGATCACCGGCGCAAAATCGGAAGCGTCTCGCTGGGTGTTGTTCTGACTTGCGTGCTCGCGGCCTTCGGCGCGGGTCAGACGGTATAGCGCGTCATATACATAGGCGCAGTGGGGCTCGACCAGCGAATTGTTGAAAAACACCGGCTGATGGGCGTTGTCACGGATGCTGGTGATGTTGCCGGCAGGATCGTAGGCGTAACGCATATCCTGAAGCGCGGCCGCATCACGATGGCGCGCCGTGGCCATCCTTGTCAGCCGGAAGGTGTCGGGATCGTACTCATAAACAGTGGTAAAGTTGGTGCTGTCACGGGTTGCATAGGTTATGGCCTGCCGCTGACCCTTCGCGTTGTAGTTGATGTCGGACACGAATGGCGTCTGCTGGCTGTCACCGCGTAACCTGACATGCATGCTCTCAAGCAGGTTGGCGTCATTGTAGGCGGGCAGGGTACTGCTGCCGTCGGGCGTGGTGATTGAAACCGGCCGGTTGAGGCCATCGTACCGCGTGGCCGTCGCATACTCTCGGCCTTCCAGCAAAGCATCAGCCGCAGCCTCGATGGCGGCGATATCCTCCAGCGCTGAAAGTGCGGACCAGTTAACAACCTGCCGGTAATCCCCGGCAAGCCGGCGCACGCTTTCAGCAGGGTTGCCTTTGAAATCGAAACGGTCATTGGTAACGACGCCAGCGGTGTCGTATTGCCGGTAGACCTGACCGCGCAGGTTACGATCGGATTCCGAATGGGCTTCACCGTAAACGGCTCTCTCGGCAAGGAACTCTTCAGCGTCTCCATCCTGCACAAAAAGATGGGTCGGCCGGCGCAACTCGTCGTACCGGGTGCGCAGCATATGACCGCGGCTGTCCCAGGCGCGGATCGGACTTCCACCGACATCCTTCATCACCCGCCGTTCGCCGCCGTCCATGCCGAGTTCATAAAGCTGGCGGCCGGCAACGTCATAGCCGATGACGTCCTCGGGCTGGCCTTCGACCGCGACCAGGTATTTCATGACCTCGTTGCCACGTGCATCGATCACCCGCAGGGTGGCTCCCTCGATGTCCTGTTCCGTACGGGTCTCGAACAGGTTGCCGGCCCCGTTGTCGGCAAGTGACAGGAACGGGCGGCCCATTGCATCGAGATGAGAAACCCCCGGAGTGTCGGCATGAGCTGAAGCCTTGACGGCAGCACTGACTTCATCCTGCCGGCGCTCGGCATCGGGCCATAGTGCAAGTGCCTCCGCGGCATGGGCCGGATTGATGCGCAGGTCGTGCCACGAAGGCAGGTATTCGGCCTCCGGCAGCCGACTGAACAAGTGCCCGACGTCGGGGTCTGCCGCCGAATTCATCAGCACTGTGTCATTGACATCGTAGCTGACCTGTCGCCATGGATCGAAGACAACTTTCTCCCAGGTGCGGTTGGGATGGAGAGTGGCGATGACGCGGCCGGTGGGATCATAAAAGATGGTCGGGCTCACGCCTTCGATATGGGCAAACTCGAAGTCCGGGCTCGCACTGAAGAAGGGCTCGTACTGGCGGACCGGCTCGCCCTTGTTGTTGAAAATGGTCCAGCCGCTGCCGACCCAGCGCGGGTCGATGTCCGGTCCGCCCTCCACGACCGGTCCCGGCTCGGCTTGTGTCTTGTTCTGGATTACTCGGCCAAAACCGTCCGAATAGGCCAATCCGACCTGGATTTGTGTCTCTTCGCCGCCAGCCAGATCGCTGACATGGGTCTCGCGCGCCAGTGTCGCGGCAAACCCAGGCGCTGCATCTCCCATGCGCTGGAACCGTGTGACATCGTAGATGATGCGCGTTGTGGCATCGCCGAGGAGCGCCGCGGCCGGGGGACCACGCGGGTTGGCGAAGAAGCCATCGATCTGATCCTGATCGAGATCGGCTTCAAAGCCATCGAGTGAGTCGCCGAGGTCCTGTGAGCGTTTTCCCCCGACTGCTGTGCCAGTGATCAGGCCAAGAGTGTCAAATGCGACCGTGGCGCGATTGCCATTGGGGTCTGTGACCAGTTCAGGTTGGAGGGTGCGGTAGTCAAGCCGTGGTGAAATGCTGTCGTCGTCGTTCCGTTCACCGGCGGTTACACGGTTATCGAGCGGGTCCCGGGTCTCCAGCAGCAACAGGTCGTATGCATCATAAAGGATAGCCGTGGTCTGGCCGAACGGATCACGAAACCGGACCGGCAGGAAAAAGTGCTGGCGTGCAAAGATCAGTTCCTGGGTTGCATCATCGGCCTCGTCCGGCGACATGAAAACCTGCCCGGATGGTATCCACCAGTTGGCATCGTCTTCGTCAAAGTGAACGTAATGTCCTTCGTCGCTGAGCAGTGCATCATCTATCCGGTCGCCAAGCACCAGGGTCAGGTGTTCCGGTGTAAACGCCAACTGGTAGGATTCGAACGGCAGCGCCAGTGACTCCAGGGCGCCAGCCGGCAGCGGGCCTTCGAGATCATTGCGGCGATACAGGGTGCGCGAAAGTTCCAGCAGGCGTTTTTGAATCACATTCGCGGCGGGAGCCTCGTGATAGGCGATCGGCGCAGTCGACTGCACTGCATCGTGGACATCCTCGAATGCAAGCCGGGAATTGTCCGCATCCAGTTCCAGGCCGGTCATCTCGAAGCTGGCAGCCTGGTGAGGCAGCGGGGCCAGATGGACATCATCTGCTTCGATTGCATTGGTGAACGCGGTCTCGGAACAACTGATATGCAATGCCGCCTGCCTGGTCTGGTCATGGGCTGCCAGATCGGGATCCGGCTCCCGCCGGCCGTAACCGACGGCAGCGGATGCCAACTCGTTGCCGAAGTCGTCGACTGCCAATGTCAGCGCATGGGTAAGGCGGGGGTCCGCGGGAGCGTGAACGCGTTCATACTGGTAGCTCAACACCTCGCGAGAGTGAGTAAAGAACACGGCGTGGCGATTGCCGGCTTCGGGCTGCAGCATTTTGACGGTGAAGTTTTGTTCTGTGACAGTGTAGGGATGCGGTTCCTCGTCCGTACCGTCTGACGCATACACCTCCTGGCGCAGCATCGAGCCTTTGAGCGCGCGGCAGGCTTCGCGCTGTTCCTCCACAGTGAGGCCGTCCGGCAATATCGTGTCCGGCAGCAGCAGCCGGGCTGCTTCTTCATCGGTGAGGACCGGTTCACGATAGTACTCGCCGGTGTGCCGGGAATCGAGCAGTCCGGCAAAGAAGTTGGAGACGCGTTGGCGGCCGAGATACACGCCCGTGTGGAACCAGGTCCTTGTATAGACGGGCGGTACGTGGGAACTTTCAGCAATATTGTCACCGACCGGGAATTCCATGCTGTTGCTCAGCGCTGCAAATTCCTCAGTGTCAAATTGTTCCACCATCCCAAAGCCGCGAAACTCGCGCTCGACGCCGTCGAAATGGCCGTGGTGATAGGCGTAGCGGGTGACAAACCGGTTGCGGCTGACATGGTCGAAGGTTTCAATCCGTTCAACCACATGCACAACAAACGGGATACGGGTAATCCAGGGGTTTCCGTCGAGGCGGTCCTGCACGTAGAATTTGGTCGAAGGTGCGTAATGAACCCTGGTTTCTGCACCCAGATTGTTTCGTGTGCCGATCATGAGATGCGGCTTTGTACCGCCCATGAGATCAATGTAGCGCAGGGAACGCCGGGCATCGCCGTGCAGGGGCGATGACCAGACCAAACAAGCCGTGCCGTTGCCCAGCAGATCAACCACCTGTACAGATGACATGTTGTCGGTTGCTGGGAAGTGAGTCAGCAAACTGGCGTCGCTCCAGCCGTTGCCAGAGTGGTTGTAGTAGATGGCGACTTCATCGCCGCGCAAATACACGATGTCGGTGGCGCCGGATCCATCGACATCGGCCAGCCGGATACGCTGTTGGCCGAACTGGTCTTCGGCGTCAAACACGGGCGCGTTGTCCATTGTCACCCTGGCGCCAAAACGGCCATAGCCCAGATTTGGCCAGTAGCAAACCCCGCCATTGCGGACACGCACAATATCGGTCAGGCCGTCACCGGAAATGTCGGCGAGGTGGATGGATTGGGTGCCGTCGGCAAGCAGCAGCCTGGGACCCTGCACTTCATTCAGGGCCTGCCTGACGGTTTGCCTTGGCCCAAAGCCACTTTCGCGCTGCGAAGGGTGCCAACAAAGCACCTCATGTTCGGTGATCAGGATGTCGGCGTGACCGTCTCCGGTCAAATCCACGAATCTCAAGTTGGGATCCGACCAGTCGATGACCGGCAGCGATGAGAACGGTGTGAAGGAGTTCCAGCCCGCATCGAAACGCCGTTCGAAAAACCCTGGGGTCGGGCCGTCGAATTCAACCAGGTCAAGCCGGCCGTCACCGGCGAGATCCAGCAATTGCTGGCCACCGCGATCGAACGCGGCGAGCGAGGGTAAGCTGCTCATCTGTTCGAGCGGTGCGAGCCGGACATTGGCAAAGGTTTGTCCAGTGTCATCCATATCCAAGTTGGCGGGGCTCAGATTGCGCTTGTAGAACCAGCCCGAGCCCTGTTGGCTCAAAATGCCGGAAAGACCTTCACCATCCAGATCGACCCATTGATAGTCGGCGCCGTCCAGGCCCTCCGGCAGGTTCTCCAGGCTGCCGGCGTCCACATCGAGAATGTTTTCGTGGATTTGGGCTTCGCTGTACTCGAAGTCCAGAGGTGGCAGGCGCCTTTTGCGGTAGCCGCCGGCTGCCTGTCGCTTGTAGCCGCATTGTGTCACCGACAACAGGACACTGTGGACTGGGTTGCGCGCATCGCCCGGATCCTGCTGATGGCGATACGCAAGGTCAGTGGACCTCACCAGGCAATCTGACCCAACACCGTCTTCGTCAGAAAAATGGTGAAACATCAATATGCGCTGGCAAAGCCGGTAGGTGCGGATCTCAAAGCCGGCACGGCAGGAGGAAAAAGGATCGTGCCGCTCCTGCCAATCGCCATTGTCGTTCGGTGTCGGATTGTCAGGATGGTGTTCGCCGTAATCCAACGTGACCTGGAACAACCAATCTGACGGCAAAGGGGTCGCGAGACCAGTTTCGCCGAGTTCTGGAAAATACGGCGTGCGATTGCCGTAACGGATGTGTTTCAGGTATCGGTTAGCCGAGCGGCTGTTGTCCGTCCGGTTGCTCTCGTAAGACTGCGCAACGTCTACATTCACAGAATCCTCGGGCTTGAATTCGTAAGCAACAACGTTCCCCTTGTCGTCGCTGCTTTCACAGATCAGCCAGCTGAAGATCCGTGACGGGTCCGAGGGGTCTGCAATCCGGCTCTCCGGTGTCTTGCCGTACCAGGTGGTGATGTTGTCGCGGCTGATTGACCGCCAGAAACTGTCAGCCGGATCATTGGTGTTTTTCCAGTACTCTATTCGCGAAAAAAGCCCCTCAATTCGTGGGCGGAAACGGCGGACACTGTAGGTAAGCCCGTGCAAAGTGCGAGGCGGCAATTGTTCACGAATCCAGTCGTCATCTGATTGCACCAGCACCGGTACAAGGTCTTCTGAACCGGAAAGCACGAACTCGTCAGAATCCTGGCTATCCCAATACCGCGGCAAGCCTTTTTCTGTTTTCCGTGCAATGGCGGGAACAGCAAGGCTCCAGCCCAGTCCAAACGCGCCGTTCCCTGATCCAGAATCGTAGGCAAGTGAAAGTTGAGGCGTAAACCCAGATCGACCTGTGCTCGCGGCAATCGGAATGCTCAAAGATCCGGTGCCGGTGACCGGGCTGGCGGCAAACTTCTCACCAATACCCCTGATGGCGCCACCACCTTTTGGCAGTGAAATTGAGGGAGTTTGCCTCTGGAACTGAGCGTCTCCACCAGGCCCGGCCCCGGTTGGGCTCTGGTCTCCGCTCGGGCCCTGGTCCCCGCTTCTGGCAGCGTCATCACCAATCAAATTTCTGCTCCCACGAATAGATTGGAACAATTTGCAGATTGGTCGCCCAAACAGCAGAATAACGACTAATTGACGTAAAGCAAAGACATTGATCCAGCCGCGTGAATTCTTGCCATATCGCGATGGAACTCTTTGCAGGGCAATGTAACAAGAAGCTGGATTGAATCAGTCAGGACGGATGCCTGAACACTTTAGATGATGAGATCCACGGGTCGTGGTGATTTGCCGATCATCCAGCCGATATGTTTGAATCCCTTATCGCAAGACACTGGGGCTGTCAGGCGGCATGAAGTGTCTTCAAGACCGGTGTGAAGCGACCAATGCGGACACTGGTCAGGCAGGAGCGCGACAATGACTTTTGTGTCCGGAGGGCAGCACATTCGCAAGGATCTCGATCAATGCAACCGGAAGCCGTGACCTTTCTGAAACACCCTTGGATTGGGCTGGCTGCAATTTCGCGCAGGGCCTTTGTTGATTGCACAGAGAAGGCATCCCCCCTTGCACATCGCAATACCTGTTCAACGGGACATTGCATGAGATACGATATGGCCGGATCAAACGAGGAGTAGTCCGGATTCGCACATTTCCGGCTGGTTGAAACCGTTGCACAGACAGGCTTGCGCTTGACCTACACCTTCAAACAGACGGCGTCCGGAAACCTGTCTTCTCCCAAGCGTGTTCTGGTTCTGGGTGCCACAGGCACAATCGGCGCTGCAACAGTGCGGGAGTTGCTGAAGCGTCGCCATGAGGTCGTCTGCTTCGTGCGAGGCGGCGGCATCGTTGCGAGACGAAATGCTGAGGAATTGCTGCAGGCAACTGAGGTGCGGACTGGCGATGTGACAAATCCTCATTGGCTGGCGCAGGCATGTTCGGGCAGCGGGCCGTTTGATGCACTGGTCTCATGTATGGCCTCCCGAACCGGTGTGCCGGAAGACGCCTGGGCCATTGACTACAAGGCACATGCAGATGCGCTGGCGGTCGCAAAGGATGCCGGCATTTCCCAAATGGTGTTGCTGTCAGCGATTTGCGTGCAGAGACCCCAGTTGCCGTTTCAACACGCCAAGCTTGCATTTGAGAAACTGCTGATTGAGTCAGGCCTCAAGTATTCCATCGTCAGACCAACAGCCTTCTTCAAGTCGCTGTCAGGGCAAATCGACCGTCTCAAGCATGGCAAGCCGTTTGTGGTGTTCGGCGATGGCAGGCTGACTTCCTGCAAACCCATCAGTGACCGTGATCTGGCCTGTTACATGGCTGAATGCCTGGAAAATCCCCAGCTTCACAACCGAATACTGCCGATCGGCGGACCCGGAGATGCGATCACACCGAAACAGCAGGGCGAATATCTGTTCACGCTACTGGGACGGGAGCCGCGCTTCAGGCATGTGCCGGTGGCATTGCTCAAAGCGACTGCAACAGGACTGGGTGGTCTTGGCCTGATGATCCCCGCCTTGGCAAAAAAAGCCGCGCTGGCCAGGATCGGACTTTATTACGCAACGGAATCAATGCTCGTGTTCGATCCGAAGACCGGCCAGTTTGACCAGTCCGCAACCCCTTCGTTTGGTTCCGAAACACTGTTTGAGCATTACTCAAAGCTGGTCGAGAGAGAGATTTCCAACGATCGCGGAGCTCATTCAGTTTTCTAGTGTGCTTCGGTCATGCAAAGTGTGTTAAACACTCAGGATGTCCACAAAGCCTGACACTCCAATCCAGTATCGGCCGGCGTCGTCCTACCCGTCGCCTGGCGCTGTGCTGGAACTACTGAAGCCTGTTACCTGGTTTCCGCCAATGTGGGCATTTGCCTGTGGAGTGGTGTCTTCGGGTGTTGCCATCATGTCCAACTGGCACATCGCGGTTGTGGGGATCATCCTGGCGGGACCGCTTGTGTGTGCCATGAGCCAGGCGATCAATGACTGGTACGACCGTCACGTCGATGCCATCAATGAGCCGCACAGGCCAATACCTTCCGGGCGTGTGCCCGGTCGCTGGGGCTTGTACATTGCTGCAATCTGGAGCGTCTTGTCACTGGCTGTCGCTGCGACGCTCGGGACCTGGGTGTTGATCTCCGCCACGGTTGGTCTGGTCCTCGCATGGGCCTACAGCGCCCCGCCTTTGCGGTTGAAGCAGAATGGCTGGTGGGGAAATGCCGCGTGCGGGTTTTCATATGAAGGACTTGCATGGGTGACGGGCGCGGCGGTCATGCTTGGCGGCAGCCTGCCCTCCATACAGATCCTGCTTCTGGCCGGACTTTACAGCATCGGCGCCCACGGCATCATGACGCTGAATGATTTCAAGGCGATCAAGGGCGATCGCGCAATGGGGATCAACTCGTTGCCGGTGCTGTTGGGCGCGGACCGTGCCGCGCAGGCCGCATGCGCCATCATGGCCGTGCCGCAAGTGGTGGTAATCGCCTTGCTTGCGTCCTGGGGCCAGTTGATACACGCCGGTATCGTGGCTGGTCTGCTGCTCGGGCAACTGCTGATGATGCGCCGCCTGCTGCGTGCGCCGGTCAAAAATGCGATCTGGTATAGTGGGTTTGGCGTGCCGCTTTTCGTGCTCGGCATGATGGCGAGCGCGTTTGCCGTGCGTATGTTCTCGGCTGCCTAGAGCGAT
>JBCCVY010000142.1:0-8811 GCA_039194725.1 Pseudomonadota bacterium | reverse complement strand
GGTGACGGCCCTCGTCGGGCGGCTTGGCTATGTGTTCCAGGATGAGCAATTGCTCGAGCGGGCCCTGACCCACGCCAGCGGCGCGAAATCCAAAATAGCCGGCAGCAATGAGCGGCTCGAGTTTCTGGGTGACAGGGTGCTCGGGCTGGTCGTCGCGCAAATTCTGTATGAGCAGCATGACGATGTGCCGGAAGGCGATCTCGCGCGCATGCTCAATATGCTGGTGCGCCGCCAGACGTGTGCGAAAGTTGGCGATGCACTTGGCATTCCCGACGCCCTGGTGCTGGCGGGCAAGGGGGACAAGCGGACAGTTGTGACCGACAACATTGTCGGCAACGCATGCGAGGCATTGATTGCAGCGGTTTACCTTGACGGTGGCCTCGAGGCCGCCCGGACAGTCATCTCCGAACACTGGGCCGGCTTTCTCAAGCGGGCGCCCGACATGCGCAAGGATGCAAAGTCATCGCTGCAGGAATGGGCTGCAGCACGATCTTTGCCGGCGCCGTATTATGAGACCATTGACACCACCGGTCCGGACCATGCACCGCAGTTCACGGTGGAACTGACAGTTGAAGGCCGCAAGCCGGCGCGGGGCATGTCGTCCACGCGGCGCACAGCTGAACAGGTGGCAGCAACCGAGTTCCTGCACCGCGAAGGGATCTGGACATGAGCAGGGATTCGACCGGAGAGGACGTGCAGGTGGCCGAAGCAGGGGTGACCAGATGTGGTTTCGTTGCCCTGATAGGTGCGCCGAACGCAGGAAAATCGACCCTGCTGAACCAGCTCGTCGGCTCAAAGGTCTCGATTGTCACCCACAAGGTGCAGACGACCCGGGCCCGGATCCGGGCGATTGCGCTGGAAGGGGCGTCGCAGATCATCTTTGTGGATACGCCGGGCATATTTTCGCCGAAGCGAAAGCTCGATGAGGAAATGGTTCATGCCGCCTGGGCGGGTGCGGCGGATGCGGATGCGACCGTGTTGCTGATCGGCGCCAGGGACGGCCTGAATGAAGACAACCTGCGCATTATCGATGGTCTTGAAGCGGCGGGGGCCAAGGCCATTCTGGCCATCAACAAGATTGACCTGGTACCACATGAGAGCCTGTTGCAGTTGGCAGCAGACCTGAATGCGCGTTACCCGTTTACCGACACGTTTATGATATCAGCGTTGAAGGGTCACGGAGTTGCGGATTTGCGCACCGCACTGGCCGGCCGCATGCCGCCGGGGCCCTGGTTGTACCCCGAAGACCAGATCGCAGATGTGCCCATGCGCATGCTGGCATCGGAGATCACCCGGGAGAAACTGTACCTGCGGCTGCACGATGAACTGCCCTATGCGTCCACCGTGGAAACGGAAAAATGGACCGAGAAGAAGGATGGTTCAGTTCGGATCGAGCAAGTGATCTACGTGCAGCGTGACAGCCAGAAGAAGATCGTGCTGGGCAAGAACGGCCAGACGATCAAGAAAATCGGTCAGTCAGCGCGCGAGGAAATTAGCGATACCATCGGCCAGAAGGCCCATCTCTTCCTGTTTGTGAAAGTGCGCGAGAAGTGGGCCGATGACCCGGAAAGGCTGCGCATGATGGGTCTGGAGCCCCGTTGATCCTTTGCGAGCCAGTGTTTGCCTGATTCAAGACGCTATCTTAAACTTCTGTTTTCGCTGAATTTTGTTCGAAACGTGAAAGGCTCCGGCCATGGAGTGGCAAGGCGACGGTCTCATTCTGAACACCCGCAGGCACGGTGAGAATTCGGCAATCATAGATGTGCTGACCCGCGAGAAAGGCCGCCATTCGGGACTGGTCAGAGGTGGCAGGTCGCGCACCATGCGTCCCGTTCTGCAGGCTGGAAACCTGGTGCATGTGGTTTGGCGGGCTCGCCTTGAGGACCACCTGGGTGCGTTTACCGTCGATCCACACCGGATGGTTGTCGCCGGCATCATCGAGGATGTTCATCGCCTGGCCGGCCTGACCACGATCACGACATTGGCCAGCCTGCTGCCGGAACGGGAACCCCATCCACGCATCTACGATGCCTCGCTGCTGCTGATCGAGCATTTGCAGGACGATGCCATCTGGCCGGCGGTTCTGGTGAAATGGGAAATGGGACTGCTGGAAGAACTGGGATTCGGGCTGGATCTCACAAAGTGCGCGGTCAGCGGCGAAACGGAGCAACTGACCCATGTGTCGCCGCGCACGGGCAGGGCGGTTTGTGCGCGCGAGGCAGAGCCGTGGAGGGACAAACTGCTGGCGCTGCCGCCGTTTGTGGCCGGTTCGTCCGGCACCGCCTCAAATGCGGAGATTGTGCAGGGATTGAAGCTGACCGGACATTTCCTGGCCCGGCACATTTTTGAACCGCGTGGCGTATCGGCACCCGAACAGCGCCGGCGCATACTGCGCTGGCTCGATCGGGAGGATTGACCAACAGCAGAGACTGGGAGCAACCTCGCCTGTCATGCCGATTTACCGGCAGCAGCTTCGCGCAATACGCCTCATTGCCGAAAACTGATCCAGTGGTACAACGGCCTCGTTGATTTGCTTTGCAGGGAGTTAGAAGTGATGCTTGGACGCCTCAACCATGTCGCCATTGCCGTACCGGACCTGGAAGCCGGATGCCGGGTTTACAAATCCATGCTCGGCGCAACGGTGTCCGAACCGCAGGCCGAACCTGATCACGGCGTGACGGTGGTGTTTGTGGAACTTCCCAACACCAAGGTCGAGCTGCTGGAGCCGCTGGGCGACAATTCGCCCATCCAGGCGTTTCTGGACAAAAGCCCGGCCGGCGGCATTCATCATGTTTGCTATGAGGTGGATGACATCATTGCCGCGCGTGACCATCTGAAACAGGAGGGCGCGCGTGTGCTGGGTGACGGTGAGCCAAAGATCGGCGCGCATGGCAAGCCGGTGCTGTTTCTGCATCCGAAGGATTTTTGCGGTACGCTGGTCGAGCTGGAGCAGGCCTGATGATCGTCGATTTCTTCACCGGCTTTGCGGTTTACTTCATCATCTGGTGGCTGGTGTTGTTTACCGTACTGCCGTTCGGCGTGAAATCCGCGCACGAGGAAGGAACCGTGGTCGAGCAGGGCCATGAACCGGCCGCTCCCGTGCGGCCGCGGCTCTTCAACAAATTCGTTCTGACAACTGTTATCGCGCTGTTTGCCTATGGCTTCTATTACTGGCTGGTCTATTACAGCGGTATTACGCTGGACGATTTTCCGTTCATGCCCGACCTGCCAAAGGTGTAGGCCTTTCGCCATTGGAGCGAGACAAGACAGCGACACAAAAAAAGACAGGGCCTTGCCCTGCCAATTACAAAACTCAGTTACAATACTCAGCGCGCTTCGCGTTACATCGCCCGGCGACGGGCGTTTCCTCCCCAGACCTGAGCCCGGCGGTTGCATTTGCTGCAACTCTGAGTAGGGAGATGACACAAACTTGTGAACTTGTCCAGTCACTTTGTCGCACCTTTGCGAAAAGTGAATGCCGGTGCCTGTCTACGGGCCAGAGTTGTCCTTTGTAAAATCTCGATTGATGCACTATGAACAGCAATTCTTTGCGTGGGAAAAGCAGCTTGCGCAGCACTTTTGTTTTCAGGGCATTCAGATGAGACTCAGCAAATATTTCCTTCCCATCCTTCGCGACGATCCCAAGGAGGCCGAGATTGTTTCCCATCGCCTGATGCTGCGGGCGGGCATGATCCGGCAGGAAAGTGCCGGCATCTATTCATGGCTGCCACTGGGCTACAAGGTGCTGCGCAACATCGAACGCATTGTGCGTGAAGAACAGAACCGGGCAGGCGCAATCGAGGTCCTGATGCCGACCATCCAGTCCGCCGACCTGTGGCGCAAATCGGGCCGCTATGACGACTATGGCAAGGAGATGCTGCGCATTACAGACCGTCATGACCGCGACATGCTGTTCGGCCCCACAAATGAGGAGATGATTACCGACATCTTCCGCGCCGGGGTGCAGTCTTACAAGGATGTGCCGCGCAACCTGTACCATATCCAGTGGAAGTTCCGGGATGAGGTGCGCCCCCGCTTCGGCATCATGCGCGGCCGCGAATTCCTGATGAAAGACGCCTACTCATTTGATCTGTCGGTGGAGGCGGGCCGCCACTCCTACAACAAGATGTTCGTGTCATATCTGCGCACATTTGCGCGCATGGGTTTGAAGGCCATACCAATGCGTGCCGAAACCGGGCCGATAGGCGGCGACATGAGCCACGAATTTCTGATTCTGGCCGATACGGGAGAGTCGGAAGTGTTCTTCGACAGTGCATTTCATGATTTCGACTGGTCAGCCTTCGATATCGACTACGACAATGTCGACGCGGTTGCAGACGTGGTCGACGAGTTCACCTCGAAGTATGCCGCAACCGACGACATGCATGACGTTGCAGCTTACGAAAAACTGCCAGAAGCCAGGCGGATCAGCGGCCGTGGCATCGAGGTTGGCCACATCTTCTTTTTCGGCGACAAGTACGCCAAGCCTCTAGGCTGCCAGGTGCAGGGACCGGACGGCAAGCCGGTGACCATTCAGTCGGGCTCGTACGGGGTCGGTGTCTCGCGCCTGGTCGGCGGCATCATCGAGGCAAGCCATGACGAAAACGGCATCATCTGGCCGGAGGCGGTTGCGCCGTTCCGCATCGGGTTGATCAACCTGAAATCCGGTGACGCTGAAACCGACGCGGCCTGCAACAAGCTCTACGACATGTTTCACGAGCAAGGCAACGAAGTGCTGTACGATGACACCGACAACCGCGCCGGCGGCAAATTTGCCGCCATGGACCTGATCGGCATCCCGTGGCAGGTCATCATCGGCCCGCGCGGGCTCAAGCAGGGCAATGCCGAATTGAAGAATCGCGCTACAGGTGAACGCGAAGAGATTTCCATTGACGCGCTGGCTGCGCGTTTTGCCAACTAACAAAACGGATTGACTTATGGCTCAGACCGACACCGCGCCGTTTTCCGCCCATGAGCGCATGATCGCCTTGCGCTATTTGCGGGCGCGCCGCAAGGAAGGTTTCATCTCGGTCATCGCCGGGTTTTCGTTTGTGGGCATCCTGCTCGGCGTGGCAACCCTTATCATCGTCATGGCGGTGATGAACGGGTTTCGCACCGAGCTTTTGAACAAGGTGCTCGGGTTCAACGGCCATTCCATGGTGTATTCGTCGACCGGCGCGCCGATACCGGATTTCAGGGCGAGGGCTGCCATCCTGGCCAACACGCCGGGCGTGGTCCGGGCCATGCCATTCGTGGAAGGCCAGGCCATGGCGTCGTCCAGGCGCACCTCGACCGGCGTCCTGGTGCGCGGTCTGGAACTGGAAAACCTGGTCAAGCTGTCCAGTGTCGTGAACGACAAACTGCGCGGGTCGCTGGACAAATTCGATGAGCGCAACGGCGTTGCCGTCGGCTACAGGCTAGCCTGGAAACACGGCCTTAGCGTCGGTGACCAGATCACCCTGGTGTCGCCTGAAGGGCCGACTACGATCTTTGGCTCGGCGCCGCGCATCAGATCGTTTCCGGTCGTGGCCACCTTCGAGATCGGCATGTCGGAATATGATGGCTCGGTGATTTACATGCCGATGAGCGAGGCGCAGGACTTTTTTGCCCAGGAAGACGGTGCCAGCGCCATTGAGGTGATGGTGGAGGATCCCGACAAGATCGAGGAGGTGATCCCTGCCATGAAGCAGAGCGCCGGCCAGGATCTTCAGTTCGTCACCTGGAAAACCTCGAACAAGACGTTCTTCAATGCGCTGCAGGTGGAACGCAATGTGATGTTTGTGATCCTGACGCTGATCATTCTGGTGGCTGCCCTGAACATCATTTCCGGCCTGATCATGCTGGTGAAGGACAAGGGCAAGGACATTGCCATCCTGCGCACCATGGGCGCGACGCGCGGTTCCATTCAGCGCATTTTCTTCATGACGGGAGCGGCCATCGGGATCGCCGGCACAATGGCAGGCATCGTCGTGGGCGTGGCTGTATGCCTGAACATAGAAAACATCAGGCAGGGCCTGTCGTGGCTGTCAGGCACGCAACTGTTTCCGCCGGAGCTGTACTATTTGTCACGCATGCCCGCGGAGATGAATGTCAACGAAACCATCATGATTGCCCTGATGGCGATGGGACTGGCATTTCTTGCGACCATCTATCCGGCCCGGCGTGCTGCCAAGCTCGATCCGGTAGAGGCGCTTCGCTATGAATAATGTGGCACACGGCGGCGCAGTTCCGGCATTGCGCCTCGACGCGATCGCGCGGACTTACACCCAGGGCCCGCGCACGATCGACATCTTCAAGGATCTCTCGCTGGAGGTCTATCCGGGCGAAGTGGTGGCGCTGGTCGGGGAGTCCGGCACGGGGAAATCGTCACTTCTGCACATTGCCGGCCTGTTGGAGAAGCCGACCGCGGGAGACGTGCTTGTGGCCGGGCAAAACTGCACCCAGCTGGAAGACGGCGCGGCCACCCGTGTGCGGCGGCTGGGCATCGGTTTTGTGTACCAGTTCCATCATTTGCTACCTGAATTCAACGCCATCGAAAACGTCATCATGCCGCAACTGATCGCCGGCAAATCGCGCGGCGAGGCCCACGCCCGGGCCGCGGAACTGCTGACCAAACTCGGGCTGAGCAGCCGTGTCACGCACCGGCCGGCCGAACTGTCAGGTGGAGAGCAGCAGCGGGTTGCCATCGCTCGGGCGCTGGCCAACCAGCCGCTGCTATTGCTTGCCGATGAACCCACGGGTAACCTTGACCCGGAAACGGCAGGGCGGGTGCACGGGGAGTTCCTTTCGCTGATACAGGAAGAGGGACTGGCAGCACTCATCGCAACCCACAATATTGAACTGGCGCACCAGATGCACCGGGTCGTTCAGTTGCAGGGGGGGCAGTTAGCGGAGATCTCCCGATGAAGGCAGTCTTTCATCACAATCAGCTTGCGCACTTTCCGAAACGGTATCTGCAGCGCGGGCATATTGTCGATTTTCCTGAACAGCCTGAACGGGCGAAACGACTGCTGAAAGGGGTCAGGGCTGCCGGGTGCGGCATGCATGCCGCCCGCGCGCACGGCGATGCGCACATTCTTTCGGTGCATACCGGACGCTACCTGAAATTTCTGGCCAATGCCTACCGGCGCTGGAACCGGCCCAAAGGCAAGGCATTTGAAGAGGTCATGGCCAGCATTCGCCCGGTTGAGAGGCCGGCACGGTATCCAACCGACATCCTCGGCCAGGCCGGCTGGCATCAGCAGGACTTTTCCTGTCCGATTACCGAACAGACCTGGATGTCGATACGGGCATCGGCCGACACGGCCCTGTCGGCTGCCGAACTGATCATCGAAGGTGAGAAGTCTGCCTATGCGTTGTGCCGGCCGCCGGGCCATCACGCCTATGCCGACCGGGCCGGCGGGTTTTGCTATCTGAACAACACTGCCATCGCCGCACAGTTCATGCGCAGGCAATGGGACCGGGTCGCCATACTGGATATCGATGTTCACCACGGCAACGGCACCCAAGGCATTTTCTATGACCGCTCCGATGTGCTGACCGTTTCCATCCATGCGGACCCGCGCAAATACTACCCGTTTTACTACGGTTACGAGAGCCAGCGCGGCAAGGGCGCCGGCAATGGCTACAACATCAATATCCCGGTGCCGGTGAAGTCGGATGATGAGGTCTGGATGGGCGCGCTTGAACTGGCGTTGAGCGAGATCAGTGACGCCGCGCCCGGAGCGCTGGTTGTCGCGCTAGGCCTGGATGCGCACGAGGCAGACCCGCTGAATGGCGGCGCGGTCACAACCCCCGGTTTTGCCCGCATGGCCAGCGCCATTTCCAAGTTGAGCCTGCCGACGCTGATCGTACAGGAGGGCGGTTACCTGACCGATGACCTGGAAAACAACCTCGCCAGCTTCCTGAAAGGTTTCGGTGGGTAGACGGGCCATGCCGGTGTAATTTCCGGGCGTGGCGGATTAGAGTTTGCCGGCTATGACTGATTCACCCTCCGCCAGCTTCATTCATCTTAGAACCCATTCGGCCTATTCGCTGTCGGAAGGCGCGCTGAAGATAAAGACGCTGGCCCAGCTTGCGATCGCGCAGGCGATGCCAGCGCTGGCGATCACAGACACCGGCAACCTGTTCGGGGCCCTGGAATTCGCAGAAGCCATGACTGCAGCCGGCATTCAGCCGATTATCGGCTGCACGCTGCTGATCGACAGCGAGGACGGACCTACCGGTCCGACCCATGCCAGGAATTCACTTGACCTGTCGCGTCTGGTTCTGCTGGCCAAGGACGAGGCCGGCTACCGCAATCTCCTGAAACTGTCCAGCAGAGCCTACTTGGATGCACCCGAAGCAGAACTGCCGCATGTGGGGCTGTCGGTGGTCGAAGAACTCAGTGACGGACTGATCTGTATGACGGGTGGCCCGGGCGGCCTGATCAACAAGCCGCTGGTGGAAAACCGGCAAGCCGTCGCCAAATCCCGTATTGAACGGCTCAAGGAGACGTTTGGCGACAGGCTTTACGTGGAGCTGCAACGCCACGGCATGGACGAGGAGCGCGCCGCCGAGCCGGGCCTTGTGGACCTGGCCTATGGGCTTGAACTGCCGTTGGTGGCCAGCAATCAGCCGTATTTTGCCGAGGCCGACGATTTCGCGGCACATGATGCGTTGATCTGCATTGCCGAAGGAGAAGTGGTTGCCAATGAAAACCGCCGCCAGCTGACGCCTGAGCACTACTTCAAGTCGCAAGCCGAAATGGTGACGCTGTTTGCCGATCTGCCGGAAGCCATTGACAACACGGTGGAGATCGCGCGGCGCTGT
>JBCCVY010000141.1:0-8822 GCA_039194725.1 Pseudomonadota bacterium | reverse complement strand
TCGACGACGAAGGACACATCGCCACCGCGCCTGAACACCGCGGAGATCATGCGGGTCAGCGCCACGGTCCAGGCATAGTGCTCCATGTTCTTCGAATTGATGAATATCTCGAACGGCCGCCGGCGGCCATTTTCGATGATGTCGTTGAGCGTGATGTATATGGCGTGATCGCTGTCACCCCATTTCAGCTTGTAGGTGAACCCCGGCAGCACCGGATCGCGATCCAGCGGCTGGCGCATGTAGAAGATTCCGGCTTCATTGTGACCGACCGGTGCCGCAGGCGCTTCGAGCGGCAAAGCGGTTTGCGCTTCCGATGTCTCGTCGGCGTCGGCTTCAGACAGGACCGAGCCGGTAATGTCGTTGGGCCGGTAGGTCGTGCATCCTTTCAGGCCCAGGTCCCAGGCCTCCAGGTAGACATCGCTGAAGTCCTCGAAAGAGATGTCCTGCGGGCAGTTGACGGTCTTGGAAATTGAGCTGTCGACATGGGCCTGCAGGGCGGCCTGCATGACCAGGTGATCGTGTGGTGTGAGGTCTGCCGTGGTGACGAATGCATCCGGCAACTGCGCTTCGCTGCCACGCAATGCGCGGAAGGCACGCAGCGCATAGTCTTCGACCTGTTCAATGCTGTGGCTGCCGTCCGGCTGCAGCACCTTACGGTTGTAGTTCAGGGAAAACACCGGCTCGACGCCCGATGACACATTGCCGGCAAACAGCGATATGGTGCCGGTCGGCGCGATGGAGGTGAGCAGCGCATTGCGGATGCCGTCTTTTCGGATGGCGGCGCGCACGTCTTCATCAAGATCGCGGACGTGTCCCGACGCCAGATATTCCTCGCCGTCGAACAGCGGGAATGAGCCTTTCTCAGCCGCAAGTCCGGAACTTGCCAGATAGGCAGCGCGCTCGATAGTCCGCATCCAGCTCCTGGCAGCGCTTGCCGCGTCATCGGACCCATAGCGCAGCCCGCACATGGCAAGGGCATTGGCAAGCCCGGTCACGCCCAGGCCGATGCGGCGCTTGGCACGGGCCTCGGCTGCCTGTTCGGGAAGCGGGTATCTGGAGACATCAACCACATTGTCGAGCATGCGCACGGCGATGCCGGTGATGCGCTCAAGTTCTTCTACGTCCAGTTGCGCGGCGTCCGAGAACGGTGCCGTCACCAGGCTGGCAAGATTTATCGAGCCGAGCAGGCAGGCGCCATAGGGCGGCAGCGGTTGTTCACCGCACGGGTTGGTGGCGTGAATGGTCTCGCAGTAAGACAGGTTGTTGCGCGCATTGATCCGGTCGATGAAGATCACGCCGGGCTCGGCATAGGCATAGGTTGCCTGCATGATCTTGTTCCACAGGTCACGGGCGCGGACGATCTTGAAGACGGTGCCGCCAAACACCAGCGACCAGTCCTCGTCGGCCTTCACCGCTGCCATGAACGGATCGGTGACCAGCACCGACAGGTTGAACATGCGCAGGCGCTGCGCCTCCTGCTTGGCGGCGATGAAATCCTCGATATCGGGATGGTCACAGCGCATGGTCGCCATCATGGCGCCGCGGCGCGAGCCGGCCGACATGATGGTGCGGCACATGGCGTCCCAGACGTCCATGAAGCTCAACGGCCCGGACGCGTCCGCGCCGACGCCCCTGACCGGCGCGCCCTCGGGGCGGAGGGTTGAGAAGTCGTGGCCAATGCCGCCGCCCTGCTGCATGGTCAGCGCGGCCTCGCGCAACCCGTTGAAGATCGCGCCCATGTCGTCTTCGATGGTGCCCATGACAAAGCAGTTGAACAGCGTCACATTGCGGTCGGTGCCGGCGCCGGCAATGATGCGGCCGGCGGGGAGAAACTTGTAACCGGACATGACTTCGGCAAAGGCCTGTTGCCAGTGGGCTCGCACTTTCGGTTTCTCAGGCGCCGCCAGCGCCTTGGCAACCCGGTCCCAGGTGTCGTCAACGGTCTGATCAATGGCCGAACCGTCCGGCGACTTGAAGCGGTACTTCATGTCCCAGATTTCGTGGGAAATCGGATCAAGTGCGGTGTCTGTAGCCACGACGGTTGCTCACAACTGGTGTGCTGGACGGAACATCATCCCATATATTCATGGTTTGTTCTACCTAAAAATAGGTTGCCATCCGGTTAATCTGCAAGGGGGCAAGCGTGATCGTGCGGTTCGTCCCGGTCTGCTCGGATCAACTGCTCACCTGCTTGTAAGCCGACGCAGGTTGAACCGCCGCGGCGTTCGCTGCCCCAAGCTCCTGCGGCCGGCCGAATGTGAGGTTTGCCACAGCGCACATGCAAATAATTGGATAGTATTCACATGGTATCGGTTCCCTACAATAATGGAGGCGAAGCATGTCAGATATAGTGGAGACAAATACAGACAAACATAATGATGCGATAGTGACCGACTTTCTAAATCCGAATTCAATGCTCACGCCAGGCTTTGCCGGCGGGGTCACAATGATGATTACAAATGCCTTATGTGCTATTTTTGTAATTCCGGTCGCATTGACGGGACTCGCAATCAGTGCGCTGTTTGGGACCCTCGTCATTGCCACTACTGGGTCATGGCTGCAGAAGGGCGTATACTATGTTTTGAATTCCCTGATCATCTTTTGTGTCGCCATGGGGTCGGGCAACCTTGCCAACCAAATTGAACGGCGGCCAGGCAGCAATGGGGCTGCGCTTTCGCTTATCAGTCCAGCCAACGCACAAGTTGTGATAGGCGGCGAAACAAAATCCGGCCTGTACCTGCAGGAACTGGAAAAAATCACCGCCGACCAAAGCCTGTCAAACGATCAAAAGATGAAAAAGATTGAAAGCTTCAACGAAAACTGGAGAGCCCGGCAATCGCCGAATTCGAGCTCAAGCCAGGAAAATGGCGTGTTTTTCAAATCCTGGTCGATAATCAAGTAGGCGCTTGCAAATCGTTGTGGCTGAACTCGGTGAATCCGTTGATGACACATGGCTGCTGTTGACGCTTGCAGACCGAACAACGATTGTCATCGGCTAGCCGCTGACGGCCATGGGAAGTATCAGGCCCCACGGTGTTTCCCGGGCCGGGCCCAACGCCTCAAATCCCGCCTTCTTGTACGCGGCAATGGCGCGGGTGTTGTCCGGGTGCGGGTCGGTTGCGATCACCGGGGCACCTTGGTCAAACAGCATCTTCAGACGTTCTGCGATGAAGGCGGGGCCGTGCCCCTTACCGGTCATGTCGGGCTCTCCTATGAACTGGTCGATGCCTCGGGAGCCCTCTGGAAGATGGTAGAAATGGTGATCTTCCCAACCATGAACTGAATAGTCCTGCATGTAGGCAAAAGGCCTTCCAGCCGAACTGACAATCCACCTTCTTACGCGCTTGTCTTCAAAATCCCTGGCGTCACCTGGTTCAACCGAATCCCACCATTCACAAACGTGGGGCCGGGCCTGCCACTCCAGCAGCAGGTCGAGATCAGCGACGGTCGCATTTTCGAAGGTATATCGGCTTATCGCAATCATATCGTCAGGGTAACATATTGGTTGATGGCTGGAACGGTTCCGAGCGATCGTTCGCGCCTGTTCATGGCGCCAGGCGGCGATGTGGGTCGTGGACCTCCGCCAAGCAACCAGGGCTGCTCCAACAGGCCAGGTTCTACCGTCAGATGATCGGCTTCCGTGCAGCAGCTAATTCAACTCGCTCCGGATCCAGTCCAGGACTTTGGAGGTTTGCGGTTTCGATTTCCAATTGCTGGGTTTGTAGACGCCAAAGCTGTCGGGAACGCTCACATGCTGCTTGAACGGCCTGACCAGTTCGCCGGAACTCAGCAGCCGCTCGCTGGCGCGTTTCCAGCCCAAAGCTATGCCATGCCCTTCAACCGCCGCCTGCATCGTCAAGGGATAGCTGTCGTAGATTTCAGCGGCACGGCTCACATGGGCATCAACACCCATGCGCTCAAACCAGCTGTCCCAACCCAACCAGTCCGGAGGAGAGCTGCTGTGATGAAGCAGACGGTATTCCGGCAATTTCTCCAGTGACAACGGCTGGGTCTGGGCTGCCAGGAACTTCGGGCTGCAAACCGGGAAGACATCGTCGGAAACGGCAAACACCAGATCGGCATTTGCAGCATCGCGCCCGACCGTCTGCAGGGCGAGGTCGAAACGCTCAGTTGTCTCGGTCAACGGGCGGGTGGACGTGATAACCCGGACGCCGATATCCGGGTGCTTTTGATAGAATTCGGACAGACGCGGCATCAGCCAATACAGGCCCTCGCACAGTTGCGAGCGCAGCAGAACCTCTCCGTCGTCTCGCGCATGGCGTAGTTCGTGGACGTGGTTGCCGATTTCATGCAGGGACCGCGTCAGGGTTTGGCTGAATGCAAGCCCGTCTTCGGTGAGATGAACAGCGCGATTTCGGCGCTCAAACATCTCCGTCCCCAAATGGTCTTCCAGGGCCCGTATCTGTCTGCTGACAGCAGCTTGCGTCAGCCCCAACTCCTCCGCGGCCCTGGTGATGCTGCCGAGCCTTGCTGCCGCTTCAAACGGCAGAAGACTGGCCAGGGGAGGGAGCGCCATTCTCAGATTTTGCATAACTCACGGTAATGCATCAGGGACGAGAAGTAAATTTTCGATCCGAGAATTTAGACGTATAGATGGCCAAACGGAAATTTTCATAAAATTCAGGTAATGCAAAAACAAACTGCAACATCGACGGACAATACCCCATTTGCGGTGGTTGTGATTGTCCTGACCGTCCTGGCACTTTCCTTGGGTGACGCGCTGATCAAGTTTACCAGCGGCGAGTTTGTCATCTGGCAAATCTTCGTGCTGCGCTCACTCTTGGCGCTGCCCGTCCTGCTGGTGCTGCTGAGGCTTAAGGCGCCGGATGCGTTCTGCTTCCCGCAGGCGTTGGGCTGGACCGTACTTCGCAGCCTGATGCTGGTGGCAATGTGGGTTGCCTACTATCTGGCCCTGCCGAATCTGGACTTGTCGATCGCGGCAGCGGCCTACTACACGCTGCCGATCTTCATCACGCTGTTTTCGGCGCTGCTGATCGGCGACAGGATCAGCGGTCTTGGATGGGTCGCGGTGTTTGTCGGGTTCGCCGGGGTTCTGTTGATTCTCCGACCGAAGACCGGGGAATTCAACCTTTATGCGCTGCTGCCGCTGGTGTCCGCCGTGCTCTATGCATTGGCGATGATCCTGACCCGAACAAGATGCCGGTCGGTGCATCCGCTCGTTCTTTCGATTGCCCTGAACCTGAGTTTTGTCGTCGTCGGTTCAGTGGCCGCGCTTGCTATCCTGGTCATTTTCCCCGAACCGCGGGAAGGTTTCCTGTTGGCGCCGTGGGCAGACATGGGACGGGCCGAATGGATCTCCATGACGCTGCTGGCGACAGCAATCCTGATCGGCAGTGTCGGGACAGCGATTGCCTACCAGAACGGCCGGCCCGCAATCATTGGGACGTTCGATTTTGCCTATGTCGGCTTTGCCGTTGTTTGGGGGCTGGTGTTTTTTGCCGAAGTGCCGGATTTGCTGTCGGTGCTGGGCATGACGATGATCGTTTTGGCGGGAGTCCTGGCGCTTCGGCAATGACGGTTTCAGGTCAGGTTGCCGCCTTCCGCAACCAGTCTGTCGGTTGCGTTTTCGATCTCCTCCTGCAGGCGGGCTGAGAATTCCTTGCGGGACAGGCCGGCTTCGATTGGCGGCAGGAACTCCACGATGATGGTGCCGGGCCGCCGGATGAACTGCCGTCTCGGCCAGTACAAGCCGGAGTTCAGCGCAAACGGGGTGCACGGTACGCCGAGCTGCATGTAGAGCGCGGTGGCGCCCGGCTTGTAGTCCGGCTCGGCACCGGGCGCCTTACGCGTGCCCTCGGGAAAGATCAGGATCTGACGCTGGTCGGCGACCGCCTGTCTCGCGTCAGCAATCATCTTCTTCAGGGCCGAGGGACCAGCTGCCCGGTCCACTGCAATCATCTTGAACTTGAGGCAGAACCAGCCGAACACGGGGATGAAGGTCAATTCCCGTTTCAGCACCAGTGCCGGATCCGCCATCAGCGGCAGCAGGGCGAATATGTCCCAGGCGGACTGATGCTTGCCGGCAAGCAGACCACCTGCCTGGGGTATGTTCTCGCGGCCGCGAACCTCCATCTTGGTGCCGGTGACCAGCCTCATCCACCACAGCGACGACCTGGCCCAGGTTTTCAGGGCGGCCATGGACCAGCTTCGCGGCGTGAACATGAACCAGAAGCCGAGCACCAGAAACACTATTAGGTTGATGTAGAAAACCACATTGAACAGCAAGGACCGAAACGCCAGCACACCCAATTCTCCCTTACCGCAACCCGGTCGTGCCTGTCTTGTCAGAACAGCCGAGCCAGCAGGTATTTGACATATTCACTGATCCACAGGCGCAGCATCGGAAAAGAAACCGCCGGCGTGCCGGCGTCGTTGCTGGCGACCGGATAGGCCACCAGTTCAACATTGGGCATGGCGCGTGAAAACTCAACAATGGCTCGCAGAATGTGATAGTCGCTGGTCACGACGGCGATTCTGGTGAATCCGTGCCTGGTCGCCCAGTCCGCGGCTTCCGCCGCATTGCCGCGCGTGTCCGGTGCGCGCTTGTCAAGGTCGACACAGCATTTGAACAGGCTGGCTTCAGCCTGGGTAATGCGGCTCAGTTGCTGTGCCGTGGTTGTCGGGTAAACGCCGGAAATCAACAGTCGCCTGGCGACTTTCTGCTCGAGCAGGCGAACCGCTGCGGAAATACGTTCTGGCCCGCCGGTGAGCACCACAATCGCATCCACGGACAGGTTGATCGGCCTGGCGATCTTGCGCGAACGTTCGGCGAATGAGGCAAATCCGGCTATCGCGACCACAAGCACACACAAGACGATGCCCAGTCCGATCCACCAGCCAGCGGCGCGTCTGGGCGGTGCATCCGGAAGATGCGTCTCAGTGCTGGATTTGCCGGAAGGGTCAGACATCAAAACATCACCGGGTCAAACAACGCTCCTGCCACTCCATGGATTTTCACGGCGCAGCAAAGGTTTATGCCGTGTCAGAACATGGCCTTCAAGACCCGTGATATGGAAATACGCGCCGTGATAAGTGAGATCAGTGTAGCAACAATCGGCACCACAATAAAGGCGGCGTAGTTGGCGCTGCTGGTGTCCAGGGGATGATATAGAAGCGCCCGGACCGGTTCTGACAACCTGCCATCGCCCAGGCCCAGGATGACGAAAGTGACAAAACCGAGCAGGGATCCGATCAGGCCGGCTTTGAGTCCGGTGAGCCAGAAGCGCCACAGCACCTCGCGCGAGATGAAGCTGTCGCGGGCGCCGGCAAGATACAGGACTTCGATAACTTCCCGGTTTGCTTCCATGGCCGCACGGGTTGCATAGATGACCAGCACGACTGCCGCGGTTGCGATCAGGCTGAGCACGGCGACGGCCAGCCAGGTCAGGGAACCGGCCATGCTGACCAGTTCGGCCTGCCAGCGCCGATGGGTGTCCAGGGTGGCGGACGGGACTTCGGTGGCGAGAGTGGCACGCAGCAATTCAAGGTCGGGCGGCGACGACTTGTCGATGCTGACATTGATCAGGCGCGGTATCGGCAGATCATCGAGTATGCCCGATTCGCCGAGCCAGGGTTCGAGCAGTTTGCGCGCGGCCTCAGGACTGACGACATCTACGTCGGCAATGCCCTCAGTGGCGCGCAGAATGTCGGTGACCTTTGCAGCATCGCCGTCGACATCGACCCCGTCGGCGGCGGAGATCTGCACCGTGACCTGGCTGGCAATCTGCGACGTCCAGTTGTCAACGGCGGTGGCCGTCATCAACAGGGCGCCGATTGCCAGCACGGCGAGATAGCACATGGCCGCCATTGCCGTCATCAGTGTCATATGCGGCGCCGTGGCCTGGGGTATGACCTTGGACCGCGCCTTGGCGACCACCTGCAGCTGCGCGCTGTCGCCGAGATCGGATGCGTTATGATCGGCTCTGGTGAGGTTGTTGTTCACTGCCATCTCGTCCTGCCGTCTTCAAGCCGCAGCACCGGCGCCTTTATGGTGTCGAGCAGATGGGTATCATGGGTGGCGATCAGAACCGTGGTGCCGAACTGGTTGAGTTGCTGGAACAGACGCATCAGCCGCAATGCCAGTTCAGGATCGACGTTCCCGGTCGGCTCGTCGGCGAGCAGCAGTTCCGGGCTTGAAATGACCGCGCGGGCGATGGCGGCGCGCTGTTTTTCACCGCCGGACAGAACCGGTGGGTAGGCGTTGACATGCTGATCCAGGCCGACCCAGTCGAGCAGTTCGAGAACGTTTTCACGATAGTCATTGAGCTTGTTGCCGCGCACCCGCAAAGGCAGTGCGACATTCTCAAACGTGGTCAGGTGGTCCAGCAGCCGAAACTCCTGAAACACGACGCCGATCCTGCGCCGCACGTCGGGCACTTTTCCGCGCCGCAATCCGTTGGTGTTCTCTCCAAACAGCGAGATCATGCCACGGGTTGGCTTGAGCGCCAGAAACAGCATCCGCATCAGCGAGGTCTTGCCGGCACCGGACGCGCCGGTCAGGAAATTGAATGATCCGGTTTCAAGGGTCAGGTTGAGATCCTTCAGAACCTCCGGCCCGGTACCATATCGCAAACCGACATTTTCAAATCGTACGATCGACAAGCGGGTTCCTCAGGATCGGTTGGGCCATGCCACGTGCAGTGGTCTGATACTGGATCGGTATTTACGCCGAATTAACCGTATTTCCGTTTTACTGTCGGTAACGAGAAGCAAGGTTTCTCTGGTCAGGCGAAAAACCGCAGTCACTGGCGCCTTCATACCAGATCGAGCCGAATCACCGG